>NZ_JACJSC010000008.1 GCF_014697575.1 Planktothrix sp. FACHB-1365
GGCGAAATAACATTGAAGAGGTTTCAATGTGAATGCGCTGATGTTCTATTCCCATGATTAACGCCCACAGGGGATAATCGGGAAGAATTGGCAAAGTAATCGGCGTTTTTTCAATAAATTCTGATAGGATTTCTAAGACTTGTTCTCGATATTTCCAAGCCGAGGTAACGTCTGGCCATTCCAAATGAGCGATCGCTTGATTTAATTCGGTGGGTGTTGCGGGATCAACCCCAACTCCAAACAGAATTTCATAGTCCTGATTAAGGCTTTCTTCTAATAATCCAACGCGCATTAATTTATTGATATAGAAAGCCGCCGAGTGTCCGAGATAAAAAATAAGCGGATTTCTCAAAGGGTCAGGATTTAGATAAAATGTATCTTCTCCGACTAAACTTTTTAGGAGTAGATCTTCGAGTTGCCAAGCTTCCTGAAAATAATTGAGGAGGGTTTGGCGATCGCAACAATCTAGTTGGGGAGGACAATTAGATGTCAGAGTCTTCATGGTTAATGGAAATGAATGTTTTTTGAGAATTAAACCCGATTTTTGGGGGTTATATTCCTTGATTTTATCAATAAAGATGTCTGATTTTATAAATTATTATTAAAACAGGGAGTAGAGATCAGGGTTAATTTTCTCTACTCCCTTTTAAGATTTATATCAAAAAATTAATCTAGCTGACAGAAACGTCTACAACGGTTTGATCACGGTTGACAGATTCAACTTCATTAACCTCTGTCCCTTGGCGGGTTTGTTTGCGACGGTTTAAACCTTCAATCAGTAATTGTGATACTTCAGTGACTAAAATGGTCGCAATTATCCCATCATCTAACCATCCGACAACGGGTAGAAAGTCAGGAGAAATATCCACCGGACTCAATAAATAAATCAAGCTTCCTAAAATAACAACCCAACGATATTTTGTATTCCGTAAGGTAACGCGATACCAATTATAAAAGGATTGAATTAAGTTTTTCATTTCAGAGTCCTAATGTTGTCTATCTATTTATAAAATGACAAATTTAACTTAGATCGAGAAGTGTAGAAAACCCTGTATTGTTGTAGGGATGTTTCACCAGAGATGTTTCCGTAATGGTGAGGTTGTTAGATGTAGGGTTTTATTTTAAATTCCTAATTACTGATGACTGATAATCACCTGGACTTTTGCCCCTAAATCTATTTTTAATTGTTGTTGAGCATTTCCCCCATTCATGGCAATTTCTAACCACTGATGAGAACCTACTAACGCCACCAATTGACCCGATGGCACATCTCCATAGGTTTCACCTTTTGGAATCAGACAAGATAAACCCGCAAGTTGATATTGTTCTGTTTGCAATATTTTTTTAGAATTTTTCTTGTTTTTAAGCTTATTTTTTTGGGGTTTGCGGTTTTTATCTTTGGTCTTTTTCTTACCTTTACTGATTGCTATATACCAGTTTTTATCCGCAATCGCTTCCCCAGGAATATTGGTGACTAAATTTCCAAATCCATCAATATATTGAATACATCCTTCTATACCAAAATTAGTTAACTGATAGGACGGTAAAGATAACCGCACTAAGGTTTTGGGGTCAATGAAGGTTCCCAATTGTTCAAGGGGAATACCAGAGGCTAAATGAGCACCAACCGCCGCAAAAATATCTCGACCATGAAAGGTTGTACTTGGTTGAGTCGTTCGCCAATATTGAGGATTATTCAATTCAATCGCCATAATTTCAGAAGATTCTAAATGATTAGAATTAATTTCATTTTTAGAAGTTAAAAAAGGTTCTAATAGTCCCGTTAATAATCCATTGTCCGGCCCAACTAAATAACTGTTTTTAAATTGAATCGCGATCGCTCGTCGTTGGGTTCCTACCCCAGGATCAACCACAGCAATATGAACGGTTCCTTCTGGGAAATAGGAATAAGCATTCATTAAACAAAATCGGGACATAGCAATATTTTGAGGGGGGATTTCATGGGTTAAGTCAATGATATTAATTTGAGGATTAATTTGACTAATTACCCCTTTCATTACCCCAACATAAATATCTTTTGAGCCAAAATCTGTTAAAAGTGTTATGATTGGATAATTTGGTAACATCATAAATCTTATCAATTAATAAAAATAAAAATGAACAGTCAATGGGAAAGTTTTCTAAAAAATCTGGGAGAATGGCAAGGATCTTTTACCCAGTTCTCAGCCCAAGGAGAACTCATTAATGATATTCCCAGTCATCTTACCCTAGAAAGTTTTAATGAGAATCAAACAGCCCGCCTAACCCTAAAACGATTTTATCCTAATTCTGATCCAACACTTGAACCGGAAATTAAAGAATTAGTTCGAGAATACCAATCTCTGGGACGAGATATTTTATTTTTTGAGAATGGTGCTTTTTCTCAAGGAACTATTCAACTGTCTCCAATTTCAAAATCCGGTGCAGAGTTTGGGTTTATTCATGAAAATCGACGGTTGCGTCTAGTACAATTATTTAATCTTGAGGGTTATTTAGAAAGCTTAACTTTAATTCGAGAAAAACGTCAGGGAAGCAATGATATTGAACGCCCTTCTTTAACCCTTGAAGCCTTATTAGGAGAATGGCAAGGTGAAGGAATTACCCTTTATCCTGATTTACGTTCTCCTGATATTTATCCAACTCGAATGCAGTTGCAATTAGAGTCTGATAGTGAATATCAACTGCTGCAAAATTTAACGTTTGGGGTTCAGGACATTAAAATATCTTCAAAGGCAAAAATTCAGGGTTCAATAATTCGCTTTGATCAAGGGAAAAACCCAGTTAGAGTCATATTATTACCGGATGGATCATCTGCTACAATTCCTGAACGAGTAGAGTTAAGAAAACCCTTCTTTTTTGAAGCAGGTTGGTTAATTAAGCCTGACCTCAGACAGCGTTTAATTCGCCAATATAATGATAAAGGTGAATGGGTGAGTTTAACTTTAGTTACTGAGCATAAACAATCATAGATAGGAAGTTTTGTCACCTAAAATTAGAGTTCTTCAGTTAGAGGGCTAGAGGGCGAGAAAACCTCGCCCCTACAGATTTTTACCCTTTGACGCAGAGAATTTGTTTTAAAGTGGCTACGACTTCAACTAAATCCGATTGTTGTTTCATGACTTCATCAATGGGTTTATAAGCACCCGGAATTTCATCAATCACTCCTTCATCCTTGCGGCATTCAATTCCTTGAGTTTGTTGAATTAAATCATCCAGACTAAATTTTTTTTTGGCTTTACTCCGAGACATTAATCGCCCTGCGCCGTGGGAACAACTACAGTAACTATCATGATTTCCCTTGCCTTTAACAATAAAAGATTTTGCTCCCATTGAACCGGGAATAATCCCATAATCTTGTTCTGCTGCGCGAACTGCACCTTTACGAGTAACATAAACTTCCTCGCCAAAATGCACTTCTTTTTCCGAATAATTATGATGACAATTCACCTCTAATAAAGGTTTAGTGGGTTTACCTCCCGCAACGGCTTTTTCTACAATTCGTTTAAACCGTGCCATCATAATGTCTCGGTTAAATCGTGCATAATGTTGTGCCCATTGTAAATCATTCCAATAGGCTGCAAATTCGGGAGTTCCTGATACAAAATACGCTAAATCAGGGTCAGGAAGTTTAAGTTCAGCTAATTTTGCGAGGTGTTTTGCCGTGTCAATATGATTCTGGGCTAACATATTACCAATATGACGAGAACCCGAATGTAACATTAACCAAATATTGTTTTCTGCATCTAAACACAGTTCAATAAAATGATTTCCGCCTCCTAAAGATCCCATTTGTTTCATTGCTTTTGATTCTAAGTTTTGAACTTTAGAATGCAAGTCTTTAAAATTTCGCCATCCTTGCCAGTTGGTAACAGCTTTTTCAATGTCTTTATTGTCATTAAATCCGACTGGAATAGCAGCTTCAATTTCTTGGCGAATTTTTTTGAGTTTTCCCTCGACTTGTTCGCCCGTAAAAGGTAATTTTAGCGCACACATCCCACAACCCACATCAACCCCCACAGCCGCAGGAATAATGGCTTCTTTTGTAGCAATAACAGAACCGACTAATGCCCCTTTTCCTAAGTGAACATCGGGCATTAAAGCAACGTGCTTAAACACAAAGGGCAAAGAAGCGACGTTTTTTGCCATTTTGGTTTCTTCGGAACCTAACTCATGATTTGCCCAAGATAGGACGGGTTTAGGGGTGGAAAGATTTAAGGTTTCGTAAGGCATAAGAGTTTTATAGGAGATCTAAATATACATCTATGTCAATAATATTACATTTATACTACATTGTCAAGAGGTGTGCAGATTTATGATAGGGTTAAGTTAAGTGAACTAGAAACCGGGTTTCTCAACAGATCTTAATTTGATGCCATTAATCTCCCATAGAAACCCGGTTTCTGACGGCGATCATTTCCCTTTAAACCAAACTAAAATCTCCTATGTATTCAACTAACCCGCAAATTGAATTTCAGCAAATTCAGCATCTTGATCACCCTGATTTTGAGAATGCGATCGCTCTTTATGAACAAACATTTCCGTCTCAAGAAAAAATCCCGATTTCTTGGATACGAGAAGCAATTTTAACTCAAAAAACTCAATTATGGGGCGGTTATTATCAAGAAGAATTCGCCCTAATGTCAATTTTATATCCCCTTCCCAGTTCTAATTTTATTCTATTAGCTTATTTAGCAACAGTTCCCCATTTGAGGAATATTAAAATTGGGTCTAAATTTTTAAAATATCTAATAGATTTAGAGAAAAGAGAGTCTAAATCGTTGATTTTAGAAGTTGAACATCCTGACTTTGGCGAAAATCGAGAATTAAAGCAGCGTAGAATTCAATTTTATCAACGGTTGGGAGCTAAAAAATTACAGGATATTGTATATATTTTACCAGCTTTAGATGGAACTAAAACTACAGAAATGATATTAATGATGATTTCTGATACAAATTCAGAAAAGCTCGAAAAAACCGTTGTTAAACAGTTAATTCGAGAGTTATATACAGAAGTTTATCGTCGTCATCCTGATGATCCGATTTTTAATTGGATTGAAAATATTAAAGATGATATTATTATTCTTACTGATAACTGATAACTGATAACTGATAACTGATAACTGATAACTGATAACTGATTATTGATAACTGATTATTGATTCATTTGACGGTTAACAATATCAATTTTTTTCACAAAATAATCTTCTCGATATTTTAACTGTTGTGCTAACGCTAATCCTTGTTGAAAGGCTGCGATCGCAGATTGATAGGCTTTTTGTGATAAATAGATATCGCCAATTTGATCATAAGCATTCATCATGCCATAATAGTTATAAGCTTGTTGATTGACTAAAACTTGAGCTTGATAAATATCTAAAGCGGTTTTAATTTGATTTTGAGAGCGATAAAGTTTCCCCAGTCTTCCTAATGCTTCGCTGGCGTTATCAAACTGTTGAATAGAGGTCGCAATACTGTAGGCTTCTTGATAGGTTAATCCGGCTTGTTCAAATTGTCCTAATTTTTCATAATTCCCACCAATTGCTAATTTAATTTCGGGAATGGGAAATAAATTAGGTTGATTTGCATAATAGCCTGCTAGTCTTTCCCGAACAGAAATAGCTTTTAAATATTCTCCAATTTGTTCATAAATAAATGCTAATTGTTGTAGCGATCGCACTTCACTGGCTGGCGGTGTTGGGTTGGGATTTTCTGGTGTCGCAGGTTGGGGTTGAGGCGGTGGCACATCTCCTCGTATTGTGCGAATTTCCTGCTGTAATTCTAACAGTTTTTCATAGGTTTCTGCGGCGTTGGGATAATCTAACCAATTCATATAAATTTGAGCAATTTCATTAAAATATTGTTCTTCTGCTAAAATATCTTGACTTTTGTTAGCTGTTTCTAATAAAGTTTGATAAACAGTTAAAGCTTGTGTTTTGGCTCTAACATTTTTAAAGGCTAATCCCAATAATTGCCATAATTCCAAATTATTATTTTTTTCTGTTTGCAGTTTTTGTAAAATTTGATCCAGACGTTCAGTGATAAATTTTATATAGAGTCGTTGACTATTATTCCAAGCAATTAATCCCACCCGATTTAAAGCAGCAATTTCTTGAGATAATCCGAAATAACGACGAATTCTTAACTCTCGGTTCCATAATTCAAACGCACCCGGAATATTTTGGGCGGCTAATAAGGCGGTTGCTTCTGCATTTAATTTGACTAATTCTGGTTCTAAGATTTCCTGTTGACTTTGACCTAAAATTTGTCCTTCAGAGGGAGGAGAAGGAAGTAAAGGATCAGGTTCTTTACTGAATAAGGGGTTAGGAGAAAAATCATCAAGTAGAGGTTTTTCGGGTTCAGTTTCTTTTTCTTTTTGTTTTTGGGCGATCGCAATTTCGGTATTTCCGAAACCAGATAAAAGGATAGTAACAACCATTACAAGAGTGAGGTTTTTACGATTGCTCATAAAGTTAAAAGGGTATTTTTAAAAGATATTATAGCAAGCATCAATTAATTGTACCCTAAAAGTAACCGTCAATCTACTAAAAGTTTATAAAATATGGGATAATAGCAAAATTAGCATTCGGGAGGAAAGGAAATTGAAAGCAATCAAAAAATACAATCGTCTTTTTAAAAGCCTAACAATCTTATTCTGTAGTCTAATTTTGTTAACCGCTTGTTCCATTCCCCAAGTATCCGCCGAGGATCGAATGTTTGTTGATTTATCCTTAAATTTTTTAGAAAAATATGAACTCTCGATCCCAATAATATCAGACGATCAACCTGTAAATCAGTTATCATCTCTAACTTATCAAGTTCCAGGGTATGGAACCTCAACGGATAGCAAAATACAATTTTATGGATTATCAGATGCAGTAACAGCAGAGTCTCCAGCGAAATTTTACACCTTTAACTTTAACTTAGATCCGTCCGAATCTATCCCTTTAAAAGATATCACCATAGAAGGATTTACACAACTCAAGGATAAACAAGATCAACCGCTTTTAGAAAATCAAGTTTATCCTGAAAGTATTGCATTTTCTCCTCGTAACTCAGTCTTTATTGCAACAGAAAATTTAGAAAATATTAACACTCCTCCCTTAATTGCTGAATACGATTTAAAAACAGGACAATTAAAAAATACTGTTCCTCTTTCTCCGTTTTATCTTCCCCAATTTAATGAATCTGAACAAACCCAAGGAGTCGAACCTCAATTTGGCTTTAAAGGGTTAACAATTTCTCCCGATGGCTTTAGTCCCGATGGTCGAGATCCCTTCAGATTATTTACGGTGACTGAAAAACCGTTAATTCAAGATCGAGATTCTGAACAAGCCACTAAATTAAGATTATTGCATTATGTCATCGCAGATAGAGCTTCTTTTCTAGTTTCTGAAACCTTATATCTACTAGATGAAACCTCTCAACGCTTAGTGGATATTGCAGCGGCTAAAGGGGGAATATTACTGAGTTTAGAACAATCAAAAGACACGGGTAAAATTTATCAATTATTTACTGGAGATGCAACGGACACCTCTCGTATGGTGAGTTTACAAGGAGACTTAATTAAAGTACAACCTGTGCGAAAAAAATTATTACTTGATTTAAAAGATTTAGGAATCCCTTTACAACAGTTAAGCGGAATGACGTTAGGCTCTCGTTTACCCGATGGAAGCCAAAGTTTAGTGATTTTGAATCAGCAGGATGATAGAACTCAGTTTTTATTATTGAGTTTGAAACAAAGTTGAATTGGATGGCGACTAATAATTAAGAATATAATAGTAGTTTAACGGTAAAATCGTCTTACTAAACTTCTAAGACCCAAAAAACCTAATTGATTCAACAGTTTAAGCCATTCTCCCAAGGACGCTGATTTTTTATAGTAGATGCGAATTAGATGGATAGCAGCATCTCCAATTGTTTTCATGGACTTTAAGCGTTTTCCTTGTTTCAATAATTCTGAAAAAGCTAATATCGCCTGAGACCAATTTTCAGAATATTCATATAATCTGGCTCGATTAGCTAGTACATTAAGCCGCTTAATATCCCCATAATCTAACTGATTATAAGCGTTTTCGGCTAGATCTAAATATTGTTCAGATGCTTCAAAATTGGGCTGCTCACCTTTGCTATAAGCAGCAGCAGCTAAAACATAAATATTACCTTCAATTTCAGGAAAAGATAGCTGATTTGTTCCAATTCCTAACTCTTTTGCTTTCTTTAACTGTTGAAGGGACTCTTCCAAAAGAGCTTGAGATCTTAGAAAATGACTTTGTTTATATTCTAACCAACCCATTCCATAATAACTCAAGGCAAGAAAATACCAATTTTCTGTTGTTTCACATAATTCTTGAGCTTCTAAGAAAACTAATTCCGCTTCGTTGGTTTGGTTAAGGTTTAAATGAGCAATTCCCTGGCTATAAAGAATCCGACCCAAATCAAAATAATTCTCAATTTTTCGCAAAATTGATGCTGATTCTTGATAACAACTAATAGCTAGATTACTTTTCTCAAATCGATCATAGGAACTACCTAGATTCGCTAATGTATTTGCTTGTAAATAAAGATGATTTTGCTGTTCAAATAATTTTAAAGCCTGCAAAAGATGCCATTCTGCATCATCAGGTTGATTAGAACGTTGAAGTGCTATTCCCGCTCCTAAATGATTCCAAGCTAAAAACATTGGGTCGCCTGCTTCTTGACTGGCTAAAATTCCTGCTTGATGATAGTCTATAGATTTTTGAAGTTGACCAATTTCTTCGAGATAACGTCCTAAACCACAATATAACCAAGGTGCATCTGTTCCTACACCTTTAGCAATTTCTTGTTCAGTCCAATTTCCCCAATCTCGCCAATCTTGAGTTAATTCACAATAGTTAAATATTACTCGACAATAATCTCTTCTATTTTGTTGATTAACATCATAATTCTGTTGATTAACATCATCATTAATTTGCTCAAAAATCTCTCGCAATTGCACAATAATTTCTGTTACTGATTCTGATTTTTCTGGTTGATTACTAAATAATTGCTCATTAAGTTTTTGAGCTTTTTTTAACAAGTTTTGGCTCCAAATAGCTTCAGTAGAATCCCATAAATTTAGAAAATTTTGAATTTGAGCAAAATTACTTGGCAAGTTGTTCATATTTTTCTCTTAATGTATAGCGAAAATAACGGGCTGTAAAAGAGTGTAAAGATACTTGTTTACTTAATCCTGAACTGACATCTACTAGAGATAATCTAACTAAAATGCTCAAGGCATGATCAACTTCATTTTTTGATAATTGATCAGTAAGATCATACAATAACCTCACCGGAACGGGTTGATTACGAGCCGCAAGATTAATTAATAAATATTGAGTCAAAACAGCATTTAAATTACAAAGTTCTTGCCAACTATCTTCAAAAAGATAATCATACAATGCTTGTCCTTCTGGTACATTCTCAAAGCGTTCAACAATGCGATCTAAATCCAAATTTTTCAATTGACTGACCAAAAGCTTCATCGCTAAAGGCATTCCATCAGTAATCTTTAAAATTTTTTCCATTTCAGCTTCTGTAGCTTGAAGAATAGGATTTTGACTAACCGGATATTTTTCTTTTGAAATGACTTGGATAAATTCACGCGATACATCACGATTTAATTTACCAAGTCTATATTCAAAAATATCACTCTCTGTTCCCTTCCTACTGGTTAAAATCAAGGTACTTTGCCCTAATAAACCCCGTAGTTCGTTAGCTAATTCTTTAGGACTTTCTGTGTCTTCTAAACCATCAATAACTATGAGAGTTTGTGTGTTATTTAAAACCTTTCTAATTTCCGTTTTACACTTTTCAATATCTTGTAATACGAAATGAGGTAATTTGAGTTCACTCCCAATGTCTTTAATAGCATCTTCTAAGGTTAAACGAGAATCTCTTGAGCTAGAATTAGGTTCATTTTTTTCAGGATAATATTGATATACTTTTGCTCTAACCCAAGCAATTTTTGAGAATAATTTAGCATGATAAGCTTGGGATACTAATTGATGACATAGAGCAGTTTTTCCTAAACCACCGATACCCAGTATCCCAATTATCCCTAAAACTTTATTTTTTTGTTCAGATTCTAGGTATTTTAAGAGTTCTTCTATTTCAGGATTTCGTCCTACAAATTGACCATAAGTTCTTTCTTTTTGCCAAGTTTCTTCACTATACTTTTTAGGATTATTATCAAAAGTATTGGTCTGCTGATAGCCTTTACAATTTCGTTCAATAGCTGCTTTAAAATTCCTTTTAGTTACTTCTTCTCCTAATGCTTTTGAAAGTTTATCCCAAAATTTATTTCCTACATCTTTTTGAAGATAGTTTTGACTATAATCATGGCTTTCGGCTATTTCATTGTAAGTTTTTTTCTGCCAAGATTCTCTAAAAATAATTGTCTCAATATCACTAAGTTTCTCTCCAAATTTTTCATAAAAACATCTGTTGGCTACTTCTAAAGCTTCATCTTCACTTAAGTTACTGAATTGCTCTGTCATAAGATTAAACACCCTCACCTGACTTAACCTGACTTAACCTGACTTCAATTATATCAGATGTTCAAAGCCCTGACTTCAACTGTATCGACTGTTTTAACAAGCTAAGAGAGCATAGGGTTATAGGTTTAAGAGTTCAGTTTTAGTTCATTTTATTTCGCAAAGTAGATTGAACAAACTGAGCGATCAAACCCTTCATTATCAAGCATTCTGGAAATATAAGAGTAAGCAGAGTTGGCCGACGAGCTTCTCATCCCATTATTGAGAGGTAATCTGTGATGAAACGTCTTTCTTTGACTCAAATTTTACTCATTGTGAGTTTAATGGTTCATACTGTAAGATTCATCAATGATATTTTGCCTTATAATCAACCTGCTTTTGCTTCTCCAGATCCTTTGGAAGTTAAGGTTAATCATAATTGTCCAGATGGTAATACAGGAGACACAAAGTAGTTTGTAATTCTAACTAGATTTGCCTAGATTATAGGCAGTCTAGTTGGGTTTTATAAAATCATCATTGTTTAACTTTCTGCTTTGCTAATTCTTGCCATTCTTTGATTTCTGGCTGATTATCTGGAGCAGAATAAGTTAAACATTTTTGCCATTCTTCCTGTGCTGATTCTTGTTCAGCTTCTAATACTTGTGCCATTAAACAGTAAGGGGGTGCTAGATTTAAGTTGAAGTCAATAGCTCGTTTTAGAGATTGTTTAGCTGCTGATAATTGTCCTAATTTTAATTGTGACCAGCCTAAATTTTTATAGAGATCATGTTTGGTTTTAATCTCAGAATTAGGATTAATTTTTAAACTGCTTTCAATTAAAGTAATAGCTTGATCATAATTACCTGTTAAAATTTGTAAACGGGCTAAATTATTGTAAGATTTATCAAAATTGGCTATATCAATTGCTTTTTGATATTCATTTTTGGCTAAACCGAATTGTTCTTGATTCTCATAAAGTAATCCTAAGTTATAATGAACCTTAAAAAATTTATTATTAAAAAATAAGGCGAAACGATATTGCCAAAAAGCACTGTTATAATTGGATTGCTCAAATGCTTCTAAACCACTATCATTAAGTTGTCTAGCAATTTGAGGTGATAATAAAGATAAAATTAGAGAGGTTACAACTAAAAAGGTAGCAGTAGGAATTGTATTTAATAAAAATTTTTGTTTTTGAATTAAAAAGAAATAATGCCAATAATTTTGATGTTTTATCACCTCTAAAATTTGATTAATATTTTCGTTTTTTTCTTGTTCTATCGCATCTAAATATTGTAAAATAATTGATGTATTCTGAGGACGTTTACCTGGATATTTGTCGATCATATAATTAATTAAATTAGCTAAATCCTGAAATTCGCTTTTTAAGCAATTTTGCCATTTTTTATTTGTATTTCCTGATTCTTCTGGCAGATTTCCAGTCAATAAATGCACTAAAGTTCGCCCGAGTGCAAAAAAATCTGATTGAGGAAAACACAGACCTTCAAATTGTTGTTCTGGAGGTGTATATGAGATAGAACAAATTTGTGTATCAAATTCACTTGTACCCATTTTAATTAAATAAGTTGCGGTAATTTGTCTAACAGCACCAAAATCAATTAAAACCAAACTTCCATCGGACTTTAAGATAATATTTTCTGGTTTAATATCTCGGTGGATAAAGTTTTCTTGATGAAGTAATGCTAGAATTTCTGTCAATTGTTTTAACCAATTAATGGCTAATTTTAGCTCGGTAATTTTTTGATTTTTTTCTAACCAATTCTTTAAATTTTCTCCGGTAATTTTTTCCATTACTAAACAATGTAATGGCTTTAAATAACCTTCTGGGATAATAGTAAAGTAATCATATCCTTTAGGAATACCAGGATGAGCTAATTTTTGTAATACTTTTGCTTCTTGTTGAAACAGAGAAATGATTTTATTTTGATCTTTTTCTGGATAATATTGAAATTCGTTCTGGAGGAGTATTTTTAATACTTTATGTTCTTGCTCTTGGAGATCATAGACTTCCCACACTTCTCCAAATCCTCCTCTTCCTAGAAGACAGATCACCTGATATCTATCATTAATTATTTTTCCTACTTCCATGATTAATCACACTGAATAAATGCTTAATATTTCTCTGAAAATATCCTAACCCTGAATTTGAATCCAGTTGTAATAATAAATCTTTTAATTGAGTATATAAATCTTCAGAACCGTTTAAATTAACAAGTTTGTCTATAATTTGGTTTGATAGTTTAGGATTAATTAAGTTATTATGAGAATTAGGATAAACTAAAGGATGAGTTTTTAAGAATCCTATATTTTGCCAATTTTGGGTTTTGATCACTGCTATCATATTAGCGCAAAACTTTTCTATAAATAAATTACTAACATATTTCTTAATAAATGGAGGTAGGCTATAAGTTATTTCTATATTATTAGCATCTTGAGTTAAGAGCGGTCGCCGTTTGAGCGATTTCATTGTATTAAAAATCTCTGTCCCTGATAAATGGCGATCAAAAACTTGTTTTAACTGTTCTTGGGACAAACTTTCAGTAACAATAGCCAGGAAATAAATAATATCTACTTCCTGTGCTGATAGTTTGGTAAATACCGGGATAATATAGTTACTAATGACATCACTTACTAGGAGTGAACTTTGTTTAAAATATTGTAAAATATTTCCATTAAATTCTTGTTTAATATCCTGTGCTACCAGGTTAAGAACTCCAGGGTGATAACTATAACGTCTGATTAAATTAGTTAAAACTTGAGAATCTTTTCCAAATCCTTGCTGTTCAAAAATCTGGAGAGCAGAGACTGGATCTAACCCCTTTAAATCCCAGGAATAAACAGGCATTTGTTGAGATAATAACATTTCAAATTGTATCGGTTTTTCTTGACTTATAAAAAGCCCACAACTTTGATGAGATGTTTTAGCGATTTGGCTTAATAACTTTCCATACTCTTCATATTCCGGGCGGTAATAACCTGCTAAATTTTCTGATTGTAAAAGTTCTTCCCAATTGTCTAATATGAGTAAACAACGATGATTACGAAAATAATCAATAATGGGTTTTATATCTCCTGTAAAATTTGTAGGTTGTTCGGTTAAATCATGCCAAAATAAAGAAAAAGGCTTAGGATTAGATAAAGTTTTATAAATAATACATTCAAACTGATCTGTGATTTGCTCTAAAAGATTTACGATGAAAGTTGTTTTACCAATTCCAGCCATTCCCGATAGTAGAATAACTTTTGTTTGTTTATTACTCAGCCATTCCAATAACTGATTTAACTCAGTTTTTCTTCCATAAAATATAGGCTGATGGGGAAGTTCATCTAAATTAGATTTTAATAAAAAGTGATCAGGCTGTTGGGATTCATTCTGAATTATTTTTTGCCAATCTAAATCAAGAATAGAACAATAAATTTTAAAAGCATTTACGTTAACTGGATATATTTTTTTATGAGAAGCAAACCGACTCCAAGTTCCCCAAGAAATATTTTGAACATAAATTTCCCCAGAATCAATCAATGTTTTGATTTTCTCTAAAAAAGTAAATTTATTATTTTTTAGAATTTCCCACTTGATTTTATCTAATTTTTCCTGTTTTTGTTCTTGAGTTTGGCGTTTATCTCTTTCAACTCGAAAAATTTGTTCAAACTCTTTCAACCACCGAGGGTCATTATCACTTAGCTGATGCTTTTGTTGATATTCCTCAATGTACCTATAACAAGCAATAACCAAAGGCCTAGTATCCTGTTCGCTGACTTTCCATTTTCTATTTGCGATCGCAGTTTGAATCTTTTGATGCCCTTCTTTCGATGCTGTAAAGGTTTGACCTACCATACCTAGTTTTAATTAATTGTCAAGATCAGTTGAGATCAGGAATAAGCCGATCTTAACAGATATGACAGCTTAAATCATCTCTTGGAATAATTAAGGTGTAGTGAAGCGAGAAACCTTTCTTGTCGAGGAAAGAAAGTTAAGCCTTTTCCCAATTCATTCAACCTCAATACGATAATAGGAGAAAAATTTATGCCTTTGCCTACAACAGATAACGAATGGGATCGTCAAAGTGGCGATGATATTTTATTTGATGGTAATTCATCAAATGGAGAAAGTTCAGCCGAGGTTAAGCAAGTCTTCAGTAATTTATCTACTACAGTCTTGGGGCAGCAGTACCGTATGAGTGCTGGTTATGCTTATGACCAAAGTTATAAGAGCGGTTATGGCACTTGGCACGCAGGAGTTGATATCGCTGCACCACTTGGAACTCCGGTAAGAACAGCCGTTGGTGGTACAGTTATCGAACTGCAAAGAACTCCTCAATCCACTAACCGTTTTGTGGGTGTTCAAGGAGATGATGGTCATCTGTGGGTTTATGGTCATTTACAAAGTCTGCAAGTTCCCATCGGTGGTCGAGTTAATGCTGGACAGCAACTCGCTAGTATAGGTAATCCCGCAGCACCCCATCTGCATCTTGAAGTCCAACCCAACCGTCGCACTTATACAGTTACTAACGGCGCACACTGGGATCAAAACTTTGTTTTAAACAATACCATGAGTCCCTTACAAGCCTTTCATCGGGCTCGTGGTGGTGGAACAACTCCACCTCCAGGGGGAACTCCTACATCTGGCAACGATAATATTACTGGTGGTGCGGGTAACGACAATATCAATAGTTTAGCTGGAAATGACACTGTATCAGGAGCCGCAGGAAATGATACCCTAAATGGTAATAGTGGTAACGATCAACTATTTGGCAATGATGGGAATGATTCATTACTAGGTTGGACAGGAAACGATACCGTAACGGGTGGTAATGGCAACGATGTCTTGGATGCCTTTTATTACAGTGGTCTTAGTGGTAATGGAGAGATTGATTACTTAAGGGGAGATGCAGGTGTAGATACCTTTGTTATTGGTGATTCTTACGGCAAAGGTTACTTAGGAAATAGTTATGCTGTCATTGAAGATTTCAACTGGCGGGATGACTATATCAAAATCCAAGGTAGTTTAAGTCAATATGCCCTTAAGCCCGGCAATCTTTACGGCTATTCTGCTAATGATACTGCAATTGTTTTAAGCAGTAATAATAGTGAAGTATTAGCGATCGCTCGTAACGTATCCACAGCTAATAGTACAATTCGTTATTCTTCATCTGATTTTCTTTCGGCTTAATTCTATTTCTATGGGGTGAATGATTTTTTATCAATCATCTCACCCCATTTCTAAAAGCAACCTATGATTTGAGATAATTTTCCCCAAATGTATTAAAATCTGATTATTAAAGCTAATAACCCTAAGAAATCAATTACTCCTATTATAATGTCAGTTAGTCTTAGAGCCTCACAATCAGGCCGAGCATCCATCGAGCAAGCCCGCAAAAAGAAAGGCTGGTCAGCTAATTCTTCAATGTGGTGTAGCTACGTTCCTACATCACCAGCTACCTTAAAACGATTTCGAGAAGGAAAAGCCATTAACCAAGAGGTTTTCCTTAAACTCTGTGAAGCCGTTAGCGTGAATTGGGAAGAAGTTGTAGAAACAGATTTATCAACATCTTCTCAACCTGAACAAGTTCCCGAATTTTCTCAATTTGATCAATCTTGGGTTGGTCGAGAACAACTCCTCACCGAATTAAAACAGAAAATAGAAGGTTCTTGTCGAGTTTTAATTATTACAGGAATTACAGGGATTGGCAAAACCGCCCTAGCTGAAAAATTAGTCTTTGATTTACGGAAAGATTGGTTAAAAGATGACTGGACAAAATTTCATTCAGAGAATTTTGATAATCAAAACCAAGCCTCAGATTTTGCTAGTGTTGCGGTTCGTTGGTTAGAAAAATGGGGACAGATTGTTACCTTAGAAGATCGTAAAAATCCAGAACAAATCCTCCATCGCTTAGTCAATTTTTTGATCAATCATCGTTATCTGATTGTGATGGATTCCCTGGAATTGATTATGAAAGGAAATGAAGACGAGGGTTGGAGTGATTTTGAAGATGAAGGGTGGGTTAAATTCTTTCACGCCTTATTAGCGAGTTCTATTTGTCAAAGTCGTTTGATTCTCACAACTCAAGAATTACCCGGACAAATGCCTTCTCGCTATAAAAATTTCTGGGATTCTAAACGTTTAAGTGGACTTGAACCACCGGAACAATTAGCATTATTTGAAAAGACGGGATTAGAGATTGATTTATCTTCCGATTATTCTCCCTATTTAGAACGGATTGGTCAGGCTTATGAAGGTCATCCTTTAGCCTTACGAGTCATTTCTGGTGAAATCGGTGATCAACCCTTTTTTGGTAATGTTATCGCTTATTGGAATAAACATGGTAATGAAATTGAAGCAGTGGAAAAAGCGATCGCAGAAGCTAAAGAACAAGGTATAATTCAAGGTGCAAATGACCAATGGAAATTAGACCGATATACTGGGAATCTAAAACAGAGAGTGCGTTATCGACTAGAAATCACCTTTAGTCGTTTAGAGAAAGATGCCTTTAATGCTTATCTTTTACTCTGTTCTGCATCCATCTATCGCTGCGCTGTTACTCCTGATTATTGGTTAAGTTTACTAGAAGATGATTGTGAAGAAGAAGAACAGAAAATTGCTTTAGAAACTTTGCGTGATCGCTATCTTCTTGAAGAAAGTATCGAAAACTATCAATATGTAATTAGACAGCATAATTTAATTCGTAGTGTCGCCCTAGAATATCTGAAAAACATGGATTAACCCTGATGATTCAACTCCCCAATCAAGCTCTATATCAAAACTCTATTGATTTGATTTTAGAACAATTAAATATTGATTCTGCCTTTTTTAAAACCCTACCCCGTTTTCAACGGATGAATTATATAGCTACGGTCAGGTTTTTGAGGGGCTATAAAACTCATCCAGATGAACAATCTTCACAAAAAGTCAAAAATAGCTTAGAAGCTTTATACCACCTGTGTACAATTCCAGAATGGGTACTAACCGATTCTACTATAATCACTATTTTTGAACTTCCTATTGCTATTAATCCTTCTACGACTAATCTATTACTCCCTTTATCTGAATATCTATTTTTCAAAGGTTCTTATCAAACTTTACTGGGGGTCACTCAAGAGATTATAGATTCATTAAAAACCAGTAGCAAAATTTTGAATGATATTTTACTTTTAAAAGCTATAACGTTAAGTAGCTTAAATCAAAATCCGACACAGGTTTTTCAAATTCTTCAAGAAATTTCTGCTACATCCCATCCTCAATCCTTACAACATATAAAAGCAAATTGTCATTTAGCAATGTATCAAGTTTCCTTGGGAAATTATCAAGATGGAATCAGGAACTTGAAAAAATGGTTAGTGATTGTTGATGAAAATTTGAAGCATCAAAATCTAGCTCAATCAGATTTTCAGCTTGATGATATTAAAACGGGAATGCTTGAGATTTTGGCTCATTATGAAATGAATGCGAGTCATTTTGATCAAGCTTTAGAAATTTACGATCAAGTTATTAACTTAAGGAAAAAACTGGGATTAATTCATCGAATAATTACTCCACAAGTGCATCAAGGCATTATTTTACGGAGAAAAAGACAATATGACCAAGGGATTAAAGTTTTGCAAAATGCTCAAGAAAAAGCTAAACAAATTAATTATATTCAAGCCGAGGTTTTTATTGCTCATCATCTCGCTTATATATATCTTAACCAAGGAAATTTAATAGAAGCAAAAAAATTAGCAATAGTAGCTTTTGAAGGCTATAAAAAGGCCGAGAATTACCAAGGAATTTCTGATTGTTATGAACAATTAGGTTTGATTAATCTGGCGGAAAATAAGTGTGAACAAGCTATCCAAAATTTTAAAATAGCCCTAGAAATGAGACAAGCTAGTTTGAATCGACATGGAACAGCTAGTTGTTTATTGGATTTGGCTTTAGCTTATTGGCATAAAAAACAAATTATGAAATCTATTTTTTTCTTAATTAAAGGTTTACAATCCTATGCTCAACTGGGAATTTTAAATAGAGTTCGATTCATGCGAATGCTAAAAATAGCTTATAGTTGGACTCTGGGTAAACAAAACTAAAAAATATCAGAAAATAAATATGAAAGTAGGAATTGTTTGTGGCTATGGTAATATTGTAGACGATAACCTGACTGATTATCTTGATTTTGTAATTAGCCATATAAAGGAGGAAAAAATTGATCAATTAATCCTGAGTGGTGGATGTAGTTTTACAAAATCCCCTATTTCTGAAGCTCAATTAATGAAGCAACTAATCACCAATAAAATATCAGATATAGATTTATTTTTAGAAGAAAAATCTTTAACTACTTTACACAATTTATTATATTCAAAGGAATTTTTAGATAATCTTGAAAATAACCAAATTCAAGCTATTTATATATACTGTGATCAAGTTCGTTATTTTAAAATAAATTGTTTGGCTAAAATTATTTTTAGAGATTACCCTATAAAAGTTATTAAATCACAAAGAAAAGAAAACATCCTGATTTATTCAGCACAAATTCCATCTCTATTCATTCAATGCTTGGGAGCAATTTTTCCTAATATTGAAAAAAAAATTCTGATTAACAAGAAAAAATGGATTCAAAAATACAGATAGGAGTAATAACTCCCAAGTACAGCTTGTGTTAGTGTTGTCGGTATAGAATCGGGGGAAAAGAACACACCAATGAACTGCGGAATGTGATCTATATTATGATAACTTTGATTCTGATCTCAATCGAATTTAGTTATGACTCATTCCAATGATATTGTCTCCTTAGCGAAATTAATGGCGGCGGACTTCAGCAACCAAGCGCAAGCCTTTGAAAACCCGCCTTTTTTTGCCCACATTCGGGTTTGTATGCGTCCTTTGCCTGTAACATTATTAGATGGGGTCAGCTTGTATTTAGAACAAGCCTATGATATTAACTTAAAACAACCCTATCGGGTGCGGGTGTTGAAATTAGTTCCGGTGGAAAATCATATTGAAATCGAAAATTATGTGATCGAAAATGAACAGGAATTTTATGGTGGATCTCGTGAACCTGAAAGACTTCAAGGGTTAACAAAAGACCGTTTGAAAAAAATGGAAAAATGCTCTTTTATTACCCATTGGACAGGACATAGTTTTAAAGGAGAAGTCGAACCCGGTAAAGGATGTATAGTCGAACGTAAAGGAAACGTCACCTACCTGGCGAGTGAATTTGAAATTGATGAACACCATTTTATTAGTCACGACCGGGGACACGACCCAGAAACCGATGAACAACTGTGGGGTGCTTTAGCAGGGCCATTTCAATTCGTGCGCTGGACAAGTTTTGCGGACGAGGTAAAAATTTGATCCCCTTTCCTGATAAATTTACCCAATATTGGCACATCAAGATTCAACAAGTGTATTTATGAAAGTCCTGGTTATTGGTGGGGATGGCTACTGTGGTTGGGCCACAGCGTTGTATTTGTCCAATCGTGGCTATGAAGTCGGTATTCTGGATAGTTTAGTTCGACGTCACTGGGATCAACAACTGTGTATTGATACGTTAACCCCTATTGCACCGATTCAGCAACGGATTCAACGTTGGAAAGATTTAACAGGAAAGTCTATTGACCTGTTTATTGGGGATATCAATAACTACGATTTCCTGATCAAGAGTTTACTTAAGTTTGAACCGCAAGCCATTATTCACTTTGGAGAACAACGTTCTGCACCCTTCTCGATGATTGATAGAGAACACGCCGTTCTCACCCAAGCAAATAACGTTATTGGCAACCTCAACCTGTTATATGCCATGCGGGAGCATTTTCCCGATTGTCATTTGGTGAAGTTAGGAACGATGGGAGAATATGGAACCCCCAATATTGATATTGAGGAAGGCTATATTACCATCGAACATAACGGTCGTAAAGATACTTTACCCTATCCTAAACAACCCGGTAGTTTCTATCATCTCAGCAAAGTTCATGACAGCCATAATATCCATTTTGCTTGTAAAATTTGGGGTCTGCGAGCAACGGATTTAAACCAAGGCGTGGTTTATGGGGTGTTAACCGAAGAAACCGGAATGGATGAACTGTTAATTAACCGTCTCGACTATGATGGCGTTTTCGGAACGGCTTTAAACCGTTTCTGTATTCAAGCCGCTATTGGTCATCCTTTAACAGTGTATGGAAAAGGCGGACAAACTAGAGCCTTTTTAGATATTCGGGATACTGTACGCTGTATTGAATTAGCATTAGAAAATCCGGCAGATGTTGGACAATTCCGCGTCTTTAATCAGTTTACCGAATTGCATAGCGTCGGTGACTTAGCCATGATGGTTAAAAAAGCAGGAATTGCTTTAGGATTAAATGTGGAAGTGGAAAATATTCCTAATCCCCGTGTTGAATTAGAAGACCATTATTTCAACGCTAAAAATACAAATCTATTGGATTTAGGTTTACAGCCGCATTTTCTATCTGATTCGTTGTTAGATTCGCTGTTGAATTTTGCCATTAAGTATAAAGAACGGGTTGACAACAGCCAAATTATGCCTAAAGTTTCCTGGCGTAATCCTGGTTAATTGAGGGTTATGTTTACTGTAGAGAAAGGTTAGGTTCTCTACAGTAAGCTTTGGGTTTTGTAAAGTGTTATGATATATAGCCAGGAGGTATAATAATGGATGTTGTCAAAGTCTTAAGCTTAAAAAATCAGCTAATTAATATCGTAGAAAAAATACAATTATCTCTTAGCAGTTCTGAACTTGACTCTTCTAATAGTTTGCAATTTATACAAGAAATTAAATCAGATTTAAAAGCTATAAACACTAAAATCAACGACGAAAAAAGAAATCATTCAGTTTTTGGTGCGCTTGATCAGTTATCGTTCATGGATGCTAATCAAGATACTGCAAAAAAAGAGAAAATTCAATATACTAAACGCCTAGATTTAATGAATCAGATTGCTATTGATAGCGGGTTGTTATTGAATCTTGTTGAGTTACTAGAATATTACTTTGATTCTGAACAATATCCCGTGATTAAAAATGCTCTTCGCTATTTAGTCGATATTATTTTAATTGAATTAAAGAACTGGACAGATGAGAACGATAGTACAGAATTTATAGAAAAATATGATTGGAGTCGGTTAATTGATGCTTTAATGCAGTTTGAACAATCCCTTAATTTAACCTCTGCTAATCCTTTAATTACTCAATCTGAAATTAATATTAATTCAATTTTTGATAATTTACAAACTTACCGCTTGCGTTTAAATGAACAGTATGAGGAATTAATTCAAAGTTCCCTTGAGTTACAGCGTCAGCAAGAAGCAGAATTACAGCGTCAGCAAGAATTAGAATTACAACGCCAGCAAGAATTAGAATTACAACGTCAACAACAGGAAGAATTACAACGCCAGCAAGAATTAGAATTACAACGTCAACAACAGGAAGAATTACAACGTCAACGGGAATTAGAATTAAAGCGTCAACAACAGGAAGAATTAAAACGCCAGCAAGAATTAGAATTACAACGTCAACAACAGGAAGAATTGCAGCGTCAGCAGGAATTAGAATTACAGCGTCAACGGGAAGAAGAATTACAACGTCAACAAGAAGCAGAATTAAAGCGTCAACAGGAAGCGGAATTACAACGTCAACAGGAAGCGGAATTACAACGTCAGCAACAGGAAGAATTACAACGTCAACAAGAAGCAGAATTAAAGCGTCAACGGGAAGAAGAATTACAACGTCAACAAGAAGCAGAATTAAAGCGTCAACGGGAAGAAGAATTACAACGTCAGCAACAGGAAGAATTGCGACATCAACGCGAAGCTGAATTAAAACAGAAAAAGGAAAAAGAAATTCGTCAGTTCATAATTATTGTGGCTGGTGTAATCTTATTAGGAGGAGTTGGACTGTTAATTTTTAATCCTTTTAAGTCTAAGCAAGAAAATCCAAATCTTTTGACCCCAGAAACTCCTCAAAGTCGTTTAGATACGGCTGAAAAGTTAGCAGTAGAAGCATCCAAACTCATTGAAAATCCTCCCCATCCTTTAACGGTTTGGCAACAAGCTCAAACTCAATTGCAAGATGCTATTCAGCTATTAGAAGCAATACCTAAAAATTATTCTGACTCTGAAAAAATAAACCAAAAATTACAAATTTATCAAAAAGATTATAACTCCATTAGCCAAATTTTAAATAAAGAACAAAAGGCAACAAATGATTTAGAATCTGCTAAAAAACTTGCTATGGAAGCATCGGTTATGCTGCAAAATCCTCCAGAATCTTTGAGTGTTTGGCAGGAAGCAGAACAAAAATGGAAACAATCTATTAATTTACTTGAATCTATTCCTAAAGATTCTTTTATTTATCCTGAAAGTCAAGATCGACTAAAAATTTATCGAACAAATCATGAAGCAGTAGCCCAAAGAAAACAGCAGAAAAATCAATAATCAGACCCTATTAACCCTCACAGGGATTCCTTTTTCCGTTCAGAAAACTTTTTTTTGAGCTTCTGTATTTTCATTTTTGAATTTAGGATTATAACCCCATTATTTGTCTGATTCTTTATTAGATTCGCTGTTGAATTTGTATAAAGAACGGGTTGATCAGATCCAAATTATACCCAAAGTGCTCAGGAATTGGGGAAAGGTTGATAGGCTAATAACTCTTGGGATATCAATTGTAAAATCTGCTCTTGATGACTATCCAAAAACAGATGTTGACCATCAACCTGATGTAGCTTAAATGACTTGTTAGTATGAACGCCCCAAGCGGAAAGATGGTCTTGATTCAAAAATTTATCCCCACAACCCACAAAGCTAGTAATAGGACAATCTAGCGGTTTTTCTTCTGTGTAAGAATAGTGATCCTTTTGGAGCACAGATGCTACTTTCAAGGAATTTAGCAACATCAGTAAAAATGGATCATCTTCTCCAACAGATTTAGAGAGTTCTATATTCGTTAAATCTTTCAAGAACTTGAGTAAATCGGCGTGAGAAAGGTTTTCTAAGGAAGGATAGGGGTAAGGAAGTTGGGGAGCGTGTTGAGCCCCGACAAAGAAATGAATCGGTTGCTTATGATGATGACGACGCAAATAACGACACAGTTCAAAATTAATTAATGCTCCTAAACTATGACCATAAAAAGCAAATTCCAGATTAAGATAAGGTAACAAAAATTCTGCCAAATCTGCCACTAAGGGAGTCAGATCCTCAAAAGTCGGTTGACTTCCAGTATATGTTTGAGGAGCAAGCTGGAGGCTATAAACTTCAATATCTGGTGGTAGACTATTTGACCAATCTTTAAACACAGAAATATCTCCTCCCCCATGAGGAAGACAAAAAAGACGCAACTTAGCATTGGGTTTTCCTTGACGATCAATAATCCATTTGGGTGAGGTTTGTGACGGTTCTAAATTAATTAACGGTTTCTCTTTTACTGTCAACGATTGATTAAGATGACAATCAGATGATACCCTCATTAACTCAGATTTTTCCTTGAGTTTTTTCAGGGAATAGAGAGAAGCCATAATAGAATCTGCATCAATTCCAAAGTCAATTAAACAAGCAATTTCATCAACTCCAATAGCTTGTAATTGTTGCACCATTAACTCACAACTTTCGGGCGTACCAATTAAAGCGCTAGTTTGAAAATAACGCTCAAAAGCATAAGCCAATAAATGTTCTCTTTCTTTGGACTCCAAACCCTCCAGATTCGTAATTCCATGTCTCCACAGATTCACAGAACTTTCTAAATAATCAGTAAATGGCTTCCTGACTTTATGACGCACTAAATTCATATCTTCACCAATGAAAGTATGCAGCATCAAAGTCACTTGTCCCGCCTCCGCATCATAACCATTTTTTGCCAATGACTCTCGATAACAAGCAATTTTTTCGGCTAATTCTTCAATGGGTTGGAACAGAAGTGCAGTTAAAACATTAGCCCCCATCGCACCCGTTTCAACAAATCTTTCTTTTCCCCCAGTACAAGTAATCCAAATCGCTATTTCCTGTTGTTTAGGTAGGGGATAAATCCGAGTTTCAGTTTCTTTACCCATACCATTTTGTAACAAAATTGATTCACCTTGCCACAACTTCTGTACAGTTTTAATCCCAGAAAACATCACTTCTGCACTATTAGTAAATTGATTAGGCGCTAAAACAAAATCATTTGGGTTCCAACCCCGCGCAAAAGCAACATCTACACGCCCTTGGGAAAGGTTATCCACCACCGCCCATTCTTCAGCCACTCGGATAGGATTATGTAGAGGTAAAACCACACTACCCGCACGGATACGAATGCGATCTGTTACCATTGCCAGAGCAGAACCCAAAACAGCAGGATTGGGGTAGAGTCCACCAAAAGCATGAAAATGGCGTTCAGGTATCCAAACCGCACTAAAGCCATGTTTATCAGCAAATTGACTACTTTCTATTAATAATCTGTACTTGTCATCTTTGAATTCAGCTTCATTACTCGCAAAATATAATAAGCTAAATTGCATCGCTTTTTTGCCAACGGGGAATGGACTGATTAACTTTCTGTGCGCCTCTTCAACCGTTGAAACTGGGTTTTCTTGCTCGCCAGCTAAGTGCAGCGCTAAAGATTCAATAGTCGGAAAATTCCAAACAATTGTGGCTTCTAAGGAACGTCCGAGCAATTGTTCTAAATCTTTAGCTAATTTTACTGCTCCTATGGATTTGAGTCCATAATCCAGAAAAGATTTTCCTGATTTGCTATTGTCTGTTAATTGAATTTCTCCGGGTAAATTTTGATGCAGCCAATTGACTATCCAATTCTGAATTGATTCGGCTGTAGGAGTCAAAACTAATGAAGCTAAATCGTCAGTAGAATCAGAATTTAGAGTTGTTTTTAAATCGGGGTTTGATGGAGTTTCAATACTATTTTGACAAGCTATTTCTGGGGTTGATACTGGGTTTGATAATGGGGTGGTTTGGTAAAAACTATTGGCATCTTGATCAAACCAGTATCGTTGTTTTTGGAAGGGATAAGTTGGTAGTAATTGCCAATTTCGAGGATAATCCCGATCAAAACCCTGCCAATCTACAGGAACTCCCTGTAAATATAAAGTTGCTAAATTTTGCAGGAGTTGTAGCCAGTCTGACCCATCGGAACTAGCCCCCGTTAACCAAACCCCCACACCTGGATCTAAACACTCTCTACCCATTGCCAAAAGTAGAGATTGGGGGCCTACCTCCACAAAGACTTTATAACCTTGATGATCAAGAGTTTTAATGCTATCAGCAAATCGGACTGGCTGCTGAATCTGATTGCACCAATATTCAGGAGTTGCGATTTCTGCTTGAATGGGCTGTGCCGTAATGGGAGAAATCATCCTAATTTTTGGGGATGAATAAGTTATGGTTGAAGCAATTTGTTTAAAGGCTGTAGCGACGGGTTCCATTAAAGGAGAATGAAAAGCTAGATTGTAATTTAATTTTCGGGTTTTAATCTTATCATTTTTAAAATTTCCGATGACGGCCTCAACTGCCTCAATTTCACCCGATATAATGATATGTTTGGGACTGTTGACGGCGGCGATCGCCACCTTATCGATATAAGGTGCAATAGCAGTTTCCACCTGGGTCACATCCGCCAAAACCTCCACCATTGCTCCCTGCGGCGATAAAGATTGCATTAAATGTCCCCGTTGGGCGACTAGACTGAGGGCATCTTCTAAACTAAACACCCCAGCCACGCAAGCTGCTACATATTCACCCAGGCTATAACCCATAACAGCATCCGGGATGATCCCCCAGGATTTCCACAACTCAGCTAAGGCATATTCCAGGGCGAATAAAGCAGGTTGGGTATAGGCTGTTTCAGTTAAGAAATGAGTGGCTGTGCTCTGATATTCTGGATATAAAATCTCTAGTAGGGGCTGATCTAAATACGGGCGGAGAATTTCTTGGCAGCGATCTAAAATAGCCCGAAAAGTCGGTTGAGTTTCGTAGAGTTGACGACAGGAATTAAGATATTGAGTCCCCTGTCCAGGGAATAAAAATACTATTTTGGGTTGCTGACCCTTGAGCGATCGCTTTTGATCCCTTCCCAAAATATCAGTTTGATGAGCAATAGTCGCTAACTTTTCTACCAATACTGCCCGTGATTCTGCCACAACAGCTAAACGATGGTCAAAATGAGTTCTTCCGGTATTAGCACTGAAACAGAAGTCTGCTAGGGAAAAATTAGCATCACTGTTCTGCAAGTTTTCTCTATAAAGATTTACCAGGTCTAATAGTGCCTTTTCGCTCTTAGCTGATAGGGTCAGAAGATGTAGGGGACGCTCCATCGGCGTGATACTTTTCTGAGGCAATAACGGAGCTTCTTCTAAAATGACATGACAGTTAGTACCCCCAAAACCAAAAGAACTCACTCCCGCAAATCTTGACTCTGTGCTTGAAGTCCAAGACTCTAAAGCAGTTGGGATCGAGAAAGTTGTCCCGGCTAAAGAAATATAAGGATTGACTTGTTTAATATGTAGATTAGGAAAAATCTGTTGATGTTGCAGGGATAGGGTTGCCTTAATTAAACTTGCTATTCCAGCCGCCGCTTCTAAATGACCAATACTACTTTTAACTGAGCCCAGCCAACAAGGTTGATCTGGCTCTCGATTTGGCATTAATATTGTTTTTAAGGCTTTATATTCAATAGCATCTCCTAAAGCCGAAGCAGTCCCGTGGGTTTCCACATAACCAATTTGATTGGGTGAGACTTCAGCATTTTCCAGAGCTTGTTGAAGCAGTCTTTGTTGAGCCAGTCCATTAGGAGATGTAATCCCATGACTCAGACCATTGTGGTTAACAGCCGACCCTCTAATCACAGCTAGAATATTATCTCTATCTTTAAGGGCATCATCAAGGCGTTTGAGAACAACAATCCCGCACCCTTCACCTCTAACAAAACCATTCGCCTCAGCATCAAAAGTTTTACAGCGACCATCAGGAGATAGCATCCCCTTGAGAGAAAGAGCAATTGATTCTTCTGGAGATAAACGCAGGGATACTCCTCCAGTAATAGCCAAATTAGACTCACCAGTCCGTAAACTCTCACAAGCTAAATGTACAGCAACAAGAGAGGAAGAACAAGCGGTATCAATCGCTAAACTAGGCCCTTGCAGATTTAACAAATAAGATAAACGATTAGCGACAAAACAAAGAAATGTGTGGGGCCCATCTTCAGCATCTATGGCGGATATATCTTTATAAAGCAGTCTATTATGATCGCTTTGGCTCATGCCAATGAATACCCCTGTTTTACTACCTGCTAGTGTGTGGGGGACGATGCCAGCATTTTCTAAAGATTCCCAAGCTACCTCTAATACCAGTCTATGATGGGGGTCTATGCGCTGGGCATCACCGACGGGAATCTCGAAAAAGTCAGGATCAAAATGATCGATATTATCTAAGAAGCCACCCCAACGGGACACGGTTTTTCCCGGTGTACCTGCTTTGGGAGTATATAGATCATTAATATCCCATCGCTGTATCGGGATCTCAGTGATGGCATCTCGGCCTTCCTTCAGTAGTCTCCAGAAGGATTCTATATCTTGAGCTTTGGGGAAACGACAACCCATTCCAATTATTGCGATAGCTTCCATAAAAATATTCTTTATTTATTGCTTGAGAATTGTTAGTAATAACCATAGTGACAGCTAGGAGAATAGCTGAATTAGGATTTTACCACTTCTGCGCGATCTTGGAGCAATGCCTCTTAAAATACTTAATCTTCTATTATAATATCAAGCTTAATCAGGTATATTGTAGAATGACTCGAAATAAGTAGTCAGAGCATGACCAAGTATCTACTTGCCGTTAAATCAACATTCCTTAATAAATTATGACTATCACAGTCAATGTTCCAGAAGTACAAACTGAAACAAAACCAACTTTGAACACTTTACTGTTAATTCCCCTAGCAGTATTTATGTTGTCTCTAGCACCAATATTTATCAGAGTCAGCGAACAAGAAATTAGTCCTAATGCTACAGTCTTTAATCGGTTTTTGATTTCCACTGTCATCCTTGGGGTTTGGGAGATCATCACAATTATCAGTAGTAAAGTATCCCAGAAACCCCCTAAACCCCAGGAGTCTTGGACTCTTCAGGATATAGGATTATTTGTACTAGCTGCGGGTTTTGGTGCGGCTAACTTAACGGCTTGGGCTTGGTCTTTAACTCAAACCAATATTGCTAATTCCAATTTATTGCATAATTTCACCCCATTCTTTGCCACTTTAGGCGGTTGGCTGTTTTTAAAACACAGGTTTGACAGCAAATTTATTATGGGTTTGATTTTAGCTTCAGTCGGTGCGTTAACTATTGGTTTTGAAGATTTTAACTTAACGAGCACTCATTTTAGAGGAGATGCGATCGCTTTACTTTCATCTGTATTTTATGCGGGCAATGCTCTGTGTGCAGAAAAACTACGAGCTAAGTTTTCGGCAACAACTATCATATTATGGAGTTGTTTGTTCAGAACTCTTTGGCTGTTACCCATAACTTTGATTTTTGATGATCAAGTTTTTCCTATTTCCGTGAATGGATGGTTAGCCGTAATTTCCCTCGCCCTTTTCTGTCAAGTTCTAGCGACGGTGATTATGTTCCATAACCTGAAAAAGTTTTCATCAGGTTTTGTATCTTTATTCCTGTTGCTTGACCCAATTATTACTGCCATATTAGCCTGGGTAATATTTGCGGAAAAACTCACTATCCTTAACTGGGTAGCGTTTTTCGCCGTGTTGGCTGGGATATATTTAGCTAAATCTGCTCAAGGTTCTCAGAAAGCAGCCATTCAAGAAATTACTGTTGACTCAGACTAAATATTTTTGTCTCGGCTCCAATGCTAAATCAGTAATAAAAATTAGCAAATTTCAGCACCCCGTACTCTCTGTTTCTAAACATTCCATGACACCAGAATTAACAACTTGGGTAGCAGACCTAGAAAGATTACTAGGTCAAATTCTTGAATATTTCCGCAGTCAAATCTTCAATCACCTTAATGGTAGCCGTCGCCTTTATTGGCTATATTTATTAACTTCTTTGTTATTAGCTGGACTGGTTTATTGGCGATCGCAACCTAAGTCTGATCTTAACTTTAAAGGGTTTCTTAATTTTTGCTTCCCCAAAGAAATCTACTTTCATCCTTCAGCCCTGCTAGATTATCAAATCTTTATCATCAATAATATTCTTGCTCCTGGTAATTTGCGTTTAGCGTGGTTTGAAACATCATTAGTAGCATCTCTAATCAATAATTGGCTGCAAGCAACCTTTGGTCATTTTGGCGGATTCACAACCGAAAACTGGGGATCGCTCGTGATTTTCACCCTCTTATTTGTTGTAGTTTTTGACTTTGCATCTTACCTTAACCATGCTTGGCATCACCAATATCCTATCCTGTGGCAATTTCACAGTCTACATCATTCCAGCGAAGTCTTGACCCCCATTAGTTTATATCGTTCTCACCCCTTATATGAACTTAATAAAAAGCTGATTACTACAGCCATCAGCGCTCCTTTACAAGGAATACTGATTTATCTATTTTTTGGTAAAATCCATGTTATAACTCTATTTGGTCTGAATTTTTTGGTCGCTCTATATTATATCGCAGGTGGTAATCTTGCCCATTCTCACATCTGGCTTTCTTATGGAAAGATAGGGAACCATATTTTTATTAGTCCAGTTCTACACCAAATTCATCACAGCATGGCACCCCAACACATTAACAAGAACTACGGGGAGTTTTTGGGAATTTGGGACTGGATGTTTGGGACTTTATATCTACCCGAAAAAGAGGAAAAATTAGAATTTGGTATTGGCAAAAACCAAACTCAGCCTTATTCAACTTTAACCCAGGCTTATTTAGATCCGGTAGTCAATGCCATTAATTTACTAATTGCCAAAATTCCTGGAAAAAGTGGAATTAAAACCATTAACTTGGATTAAATATTATGCTATTAACGAAAGGCTTTGAATTAGAAATATTTCTGGGTACTCCCCAAGGTGATCCGATTCCTTTGGCTGAAAAAATTATCGGCAAAGTGGATAGGTTTATGCAAGAAACAGACGAGCGCCATATAGAATATACAACTGAACCTCTTGCCAGCTATAGCCAACTTTTAAGTCAATTAATATTACCGCGAATTCAACTCAGAAAATATCTCAAAACCTTGGGAGAATATACCCTAATTCCTGGAAGTACATTATCATTAGGAGGAAGCGATCGCTTTTATCGTTCAGGAGATACAAATCCTTATTTAGAATACATTGAGCGCCACCATGGAACTAATGTCGTTACTGCTAGTGTTCATATCAACATTGGTTTTAGTGATCCAGAACTGCTGATCCGAGCTTGTCGGCTGATTAAAATGGAATCACCCTTATATTTAGCCTTAAGTGCTTCCTCTCCATTTCTTGATAATCAAATTACAGGTTATCATTCTACACGCTGGCATATTTTACCCCATTCTCAATATCATATTCCCCTATTTGAAAATCACGCCGAATATATTGAATGGGTAGAAGGACATTTAGCCACAGGGACAATGTTTAATGTTCGTCATCATTGGGATAATGTTCGACCCAATGGCGATGGCCGACCTTATGATCTGAATCGGCTAGAACTCAGAATTTGTGATTTAGTGACAGATTCTCATTCTCTTCTGGCTATTACTGCTTTGTTAGAAGCGCGGCTTTGGCAATTGATTAATGATCCCAGAATTGACCCTTTAGAAATGAGTCAATTACCAGCAACAACCCGGAAACAAGACTTAATTGATTTAACAAAAGCGAATGAAGCAGCCGTCAAAGTATCCAGTTTAGAAGCTGAGTTAAGACATTGGCAAGACGGTAGAAAAATTCTAGCTCGACATTGGATTAATGAAATTTATAATGATGTTCTGCCCTTCGTAAAACAGCAAGGCTTTGATCATTTTCTCTCACCTATACAAACAATTTTACAGGAAGGAAATACTGCACAAAAGTGGTTAAAAATGTATGATCAAGGTGCGGATATTCGCTCAATTATTACCCAAGATATTCAAGAAATGGCCAAGCAAGAACTTGACCATTAAGGCAGGTATTTTACATCCCACGCTTGAAAGACGTGGGCTTTGAATACTGTTATTGTAAAAGTTCGTCCAGTTTTCCCTGCTTATCTAATGCGGAAATATCGTCAAAACCACCAATATGTTGATCATTGATGAAAATTTGAGGAACACTCCGTCTGCCATTAGCTCGTTCTGCCATCTTAGCTCTAGCGTCTTCATCCCCATCAATAGAGTATTCAGTAAATTCAACCCCTTTCTTCTTAAGTAAGGCTTTGGCTCTAGGGCAAAAAGGGCAATAAGTCCAAGTGTAAATTTCTACTTTAGCAGTCATGGTATGTTTAATCGAGGGATATCGTTTTTTATTTTAGCGTGATCAACAAAATGATTAATCAGAATATCGCCTCTCCTCTACAAGTACAGAAGAGCCATGGCGCGTCTCTATGGCAAAAAATTGCCCCAAAATTTGAGGCGGTTGTAGGTAAAAAAGGAGTTGTCCAACGTCAGGAAGAATTGCTCACCTATGAATGTGATAGTTTAACAAGCTATCGTCAACGTCCCGCATTAGTCGTACTACCCCGCACCACTGAACAAGTAGCAGAGGTAGTCAAAATCTGTTATGAAAACCAAATTCCTTGGGTGACGCGGGGTGCAGGAACAGGTTTATCTGGAGGTGCACTACCTGTTGAAAATTGTGTTTTAATTGTCACCACCTTAATGAACCAAATCTTAAAAGTTGACCTAGAAAATCAGCGAATTATTGTGCAAGCTGGTGTAATTAATAATTGGGTGACTCAAGCCATTAGTGGTAAAGGTTTTTATTATGCACCAGATCCGTCCAGTCAAACGGTTTGTACAATTGGAGGTAACATTGCGGAGAATGCTGGGGGTATTCATTGCTTGAAATATGGAGTAACAACGAATCATGTTTTGGGATTAAAATTGGTAATTCCTGACGGTTCTGTAGTTGATGTTGGGGGAATCATTTCAGAAATGCCCGGTTATGATCTCACGGGTTTATTTATCGGTTCAGAAGGCACTCTAGGTATTGCCACAGAAATTACTTTACGCATTATTAAAACACCTGAAGCCATTGGCACTGTTCTAGCAGACTTTACCACTATTGAAGCCGCAGGTGATACGGTTACTCATATTATTAGTGCTGGAATTATTCCGGCGGCAATGGAATTAATGGATGGGACTACCATTAAAGCGATTGAAGATGTTATTAATACGGGCTGTTATCCTAGAGATGCTGCGGCAGTTTTGTTGATAGAGGTTGATGGTTTAGCAGTAGAAGTTGAAAGTAGTAAACAGCAGGTTGCTAAAATTTGCCAACAAAACGGAGCCAGAAATGTAATCATTGCTAGTGACGAACAAAGGCGAATCAAACTTTGGCAAGGACGTAAAACAGCCTTAATTGCATTAGGTTATCAAAGTCATTATTTTCTTCAAGATGGAGTGATCCCTCGGACTCAATTAGTCGCTGTTCTTAAGGAAATTTCAGCTTTAGGAAATCAATATGGGTATTGTATTGCTAATGCCCTTCATGCGGGTGATGGGAACTTACATCCAGTCATTCTTTATGATCATGCCATTCCTGGTGCTTTTAAACAGGTAGAAGAATTAAGTGGCGAAATTCTAAAACTTTGTGTGAGAGTGGGTGGAAGTATTTCTGGAGAACATGGTATTGGTGCTGATAAAAAATGTTTGATGCCGGAAATGTTTAATCATATTGATTTAGATACCATGCAATGGCCGCGCCTAGCTTTTAATCCTCAAGGTTTGGCAAATCCAGGTAAGATGTTTCCCACACCTCCGACTTGTGGTGAAGCTGCACAGGCTCAAAAAATGGGGCGGTTTTCAGATTTAGAAGTATTTTAGTGATCTGGGTTTTGGGGAGTAGGGGGCGAGGCGTTTGTCTATGAAGCAGGAGTACCCACTGCCATTAGTGAAACGTTGACAGTGGTACTTCACTTAGGCATTGTAACAATGGTAGTATGTCGTAGATGTGCTGTATATAGCTTTTGAGTATTAATAATGGGGAAAATAGAAAAAAGGGATTTAACTTTAGTAGAAATACTACGGGATCAGGCCGTTGCTCAACCTCACCAAATAGCATTTAAGTTTCTTCCAAATGGAGAACAAGAATCAGATCAATTAACCTATCAAGAATTGGATCAAAAAGCCAGAGCAATTGCCTATCAACTGGGTCAGAAAATTAATCGGGGCGAAAGAGTATTATTATTATATCCACCCGGTTTAGAATTTATTAGTGCTTTTTTTGGATGTTTATATGCTGATGCGATCGCAGTTCCTGTTAATCCCCCTCGACCCAACAGACCAGCAACTCGGCTTTTAACAATCAAATCAGATTCACAAGCAACATTAGCACTAACTACAACATCTTTATTCAGCAAACTCAAATCACAACTAACTCATTATCCCGAATTAGCAACTTTACCTTTAATGGTTAGTGATGAAATCAGTATTGATCTAGCTTCAAATTGGGAGAAATCAACAACAACAATAGATTCTTTAGCTTTTCTCCAATACACATCTGGATCGACAGGAACACCAAAAGGAGTAATGGTAACTCATGGTAATTTACTCCACAATTCGCAGTATATCAAACAAGCCTTTCAACTGACACAAGACAGTATATCGGTTAGCTGGCTACCCAGTTTTCATGATATGGGTCTAATTGATGGAATTATTCAGCCTTTGTACACCGGATTTATGGGGGTATTGATGAAACCTGAAAGTTTTATCCAACACCCTTGGCGATGGCTACAGGCAATTACAAACTACAAAGCAACCCACTGCGGCGGGCCTAATTTTGCCTACGATCTTTGCGTTCAAAAGATTACCAATGAACAACTTGAAACCCTCGACCTCAGTAGCTGGGAAAGTGCTTACAGTGGTTCTGAACCCGTGCGGAGAGACACTTTAGAGCGTTTTATTGCTAAATTTGCCCCTTGTGGTTTCACGGCTAAGAGTTTTTATCCCTGCTATGGGATGGCTGAATCTACCTTAATGATTTCAGGGGGACTTGTTCAAGAAGAACCCATTTACTGCACAGTTGCAGCAGAGGCATTAGAGCAAAATGGGGTGACAGAAGCATCTAAAGACGTTGAAAATGTTAGACATCTCGTTGGATGTGGACGAGCTTGGCTAGATACCCAAATTGTCATCGTTGAACCCGAATCTTTTCAGCAATGTGATTCAGGTCAAGTCGGGGAAATCTGGGTATCGGGTGAAAGTGTTGCTCAAGGCTATTGGAACCAACCGGAACTTTCAGAACAAGCTTTTGGAGCTTATCTAACAGATCCGCATCAGGGGCCGTTTCTCCGCACTGGGGATCTAGGATTTTTGCGAGAGGGTGAGCTATTCATCACGGGACGGATGAAAGATATGATTATTATTAGAGGTCGCAATTATTACCCCCAAGATATTGAAATCACAGTAGAAACTAGCCATCCAGCGTTGCGAGGCAATTGTTGTGCAGCTTTTGCAATAGAAAAAGACAATACAGAGCAGTTAGTCATAGTAGCTGAAGTCGAACGGACACATTTACGACATCTGAATGTTAAAGAGGTCGTCGCAGAAATCGGCGAAGCCATCATGCAGCAACATGAAATCCAGGCTTATGGCACGGTACTGATTAAAACGGGGAGTATTCCTAAAACTTCCAGTGGCAAAATTCAACGGCGTATTTGCAAAGAAAAGTTTCTATGCGAAACTCTCAATATTGTCGGGGGAAAGATTGGCAAATCGGAGTTATAAAGTCCTTTAGTTTTAAATTTTCCCCTGCTATTTAAACCTAGGTAAATTGAGGAAACATCAATGTCTATACCAGTGGATAGCCCAACACCCAATATAAGCCCCAAGATCACCCTAGAAAATGATTATCTTAAATCCCTGCAACAGCGTTACGCCTTTGCTACTATCTTGATTCCTTTTTTGGGGTTATTAATAGCCATTTATACAACTTTTAAATTCGGGATTAGTTCAGTAGACATTGGACTATTTCTGATCATGTATACCTTGACAATGCTGGGAATAACAGTGGGTTTTCACCGACATTTTGCTCACGGTGCTTTTAAGACCAATACAGTCATGAGAGTCCTGTTGGCAATATTAGGATGTATGTCCGCTCAAGGGCCAGTGATTCAATGGGCAAGTATTCACCGTCGGCATCACAAGTATAGCGATCGCCCAGGCGATCCCCACTCCCCCTTAATATACAAAGGAGAAAAATGGGCAACTCTGCGGGGATTGTGGCATGGTCAAGTTGCTTGGATGTTGAACAGTGACGTTACCAATACGGTTGTTTTTGCTAAAGACTTGCTCAGAGATCCAATAATTACCAAAGTCAATCGTTTCTATCTGACTTGGGTTATCCTGGGTTTAGCCATTCCGGCAATTGTAGACGGACTTCTCACGGGAACTTGGATAGGTATTTTACAAGGATTTCTCTGGGGGGGATTGGTGCGAATCTTTTGTGTTAATCATGCCTTTTGGACGATTAACTCCATTGCTCACTGTTATGGACAACGCCCCTTTGATACCGAAGAGCAAAGCCGCAACACATTCTGGCTATCTCTAGCCAACTTTGGAGAAGCTTGGCATAACAATCATCATGCCTTTCCCCACTCAGCCTTGTTAGGTCTGAAATGGTGGCAAATTGATATTGGTGGTGGGGTGATTCTGGCTCTCCAAAAAGTAGGTTTAGCTTGGGATCTCAAAACCCCCACAGCAGGGATGATTGCAGAGAAGTTGAAGGTTAACAAACAGTCAGAAAATTTAACAATAGATGCCAGCAATTTCTAGTAAACTAGACTGAATCTGGATTTTTTGCAGTGCCAACTTTTTCTATTGCGTCATCATGAGGAGTTAGAGAATGACAACACATTGCGATAGTGCCATACCCAATCAGAAGACAAAGGTTATTAGCAATGACTACATTAAAGGACTGCAATATAAACATTTTTGGTGGTACAATTTCATTCCCTTTTTAGGAACAATTGTGGCCATCATTTCGCTGTGGTGGCTACCCATTGGGCCAATCGAGATCGGAATGCTGATTGTGATGTGGGCTTTGACCATGACCGGGGTGAGTGTCGGTTTTCATCGCTACTATACCCATCGTGCTTTTAAAACTAACCAGAGCATTCGGGTGATATTCGCCATACTGGGTTCTGTAGCTGCCCAAGGGCCCTTAATTTCCTGGGTAGCTGTTCATCGTCGCCATCATGAGTGCAGTGATCTACCCGGTGATCCCCATTCCCCTAATCTTCACGGTCAGGGATTTCTCGGAACTCTCAAGGGATTATGGCATTCCCATGTGGGCTGGCTGATTGATCATGATTATCCTAATCCGGCCTATTATGCCCCCGAACTCCTGCGAGATCAAAGCATATCCAAAATTAGCCGATTGTATGTAGTTTGGGTGCTTCTGGGTCTAGCGATTCCTACTGTGATCGGCGGACTACTTCATTGGTCCCTAATAGGAGCATTGCAAGGCTTTCTTTGGGGGGGTGTTGTGCGCCTGTTTATTGTAGATAACATCATATTGAGCGTTAATTCTGTATCTCATCTTTACGGGACTCGTGGTTTTAAGACAGGCGATCAAAGCAAGAATAACCCTTGGGTGGCCATCCCAACGTTTGGCGAGTCTTGGCAAAACAATCACCATGCGTTTGAAAGCTCTGCTGCTATCGGTATGAAAGGGTGGCAAATTGATATTGGTTATGCAGTAATTTGGATCTTGGAAAAATTAGGCTGGGCTTGGGATGTAAATCTGCCCACCGCCAAGATGATAGAGGCGAAAACAATTACCCTAGCTCAGGATTAAAGTCCCGACTACAAAACTTATGTAGGTTGAGCCAACAATGCAAGCAATCACAATTAAAAGCGATCGCCTGAAAAGACAACAAGAAATTCACGGCATCAGCAATCTCATCATTCCCTTAAGCGGATCTGTAGCAGCAGTAGTCCTGGCTTTTCAGATCGGTGTTAGTGCCGTAGATATCTGGCTATTGCTGATTATGTATTTTTTAACAGCAATTGGCGTAACAGTAGGGCTGCATAGACACTTTGCCCACTGCGCCTTCGGGGCTAATCAGACGGTGAGAATTATCCTGGCTGTCCTGGGTTCTATGGCCGCAGAAGGCCCCCTCAATTATTGGGTAGCCACCCATCGCCGTCACCACAAATACAGCGATACCCCTGGAGATCCCCATTCTCCCTTTGTTAAAGAAGATCAAAAATTGGGCTTTTTAGAAGGGTTATGGCATTCTCATGTTGGTTGGACATTCAATCATGAACTCACGAACACCTTTGTCTTTGCTAAAGACATGGTGCGAGATCCCATGCTGAACAGAATTAGCCAACTTTATTATTTGTGGCTATTTTTGGGGGTAGCGATTCCGGGTGTTATTGGTGGAGTAATCACCGGAACTTGGATGGGGGCCTTGACCGGAACATTATGGGGCGGCTTTCTCCGTATCTTCCTTCAACACCATTTAGGTTTCTGGACGGTTGGCTCTTTGGCCCATCTCTTAGGAAATCGTCCCTTTGAGACTGACGACTATAGCCGCAATAACCTCTGGGTGGCTTTGTTCACCTGTGGAGAATGGCACAACAACCACCATGCTTTTCCTTATGCGGCTATTCATAGTTTCCAATGGTGGCAAATCGATGTCGGTGGCTTCGTGATTCGACTACTCGAAAAGCTAGGTTGGGTTTGGGACTTGAAAATGCCCACAGCCGAAGCGATCGCCGCTAAAAAAAGAAAGGTTAGTGGTAATGAAGCCTGCAACTAGCCTTCAAGTTAGGCATTAAACCCAGAAAAGCAATGATTAACCGCAATCATAAACCTAGCTGATCCAATGATTACAGAACCTCTTGTTAATCCAGACAAAAGACAAAAAACCGTCACAGCCCCTCATCTGACAGTTCCTCAAACCATACACTTCATCTTGTTTGAAGTTGTACCTTTTTTGGGATTCATCACCGCCATTGTTTTACTATTGTTCGGAATTCCTATGACTTGGGTGGACTTAGGGCTGTTTATCAGTTTGTGGTTCTTAACTCAAATTGGCTTTACTGTGGGTTGGCATCGCCTTTTTAGCCATAATGCGTTTAAAGCCAATGTCGTTGTTAGAGTGACCTTAGCAATTCTGGGATCTATGGCAGCCCCTGGCCCCTTGCTGTTGGCAGTAGCCGCCCATCGTCGTCACCATGAATATGCCGATCAACTCGGAGATCCTCATTCTCCCCATCTTTTTGGAGAAGGAGTTACGGATCAGATCAAAGGCTTTTGGCACGCTCATGATGGCTGGTTAGCGACCAACAGAGAACACCCCAATACCATCCACTATGTTCCAGACTTACTGCGGGACAAAGCCCTAACAACAGTGAGCCGATATTATTGGCTGTGGGTGATTTTAGGACTGGTCATTCCTGCTATCCTAGGCGGAGTTTTGACAAACTCATGGCTGGGAGCTTTTCAAGGCTTTCTTTGGGGAGGACTGGTGCGGATGTTCTTTGTCAATAACCTCATCAATGGCGTCAACTCTTTTTGTCATGTCCTTGGCGGTCGCTCCTTTAATACCCCTGATCACAGCCGGAACAATCTCTGGCTGGCTCTTCCTTCCTTGGGTGAAGGATGGCACAATAGTCACCATGCTTTTCCGCAATCAGCCATTTTTGGTTTCGACTGGTGGCAAGTTGATATCGGGGGCTGGGTTGTCCTCATTTTGGAAAAGCTGGGTTTAATTTGGGATGTCAAAATTCCTAAAGCCGATACTATCAAAGCTAAAAAAGCTTTTTTAGCCGCAAAAAAGGCAACATAGCAGGATACTAGAATCTATCTCCTGTACTGTCTTAATCCTGAACCTAATTTTCTTGTTTTAGCTTCTTCCGCAACGAGTGCCCCACGACTGACCCGATAGGGAAGCGTGGGATGAATTGCGGTCAGGGACTAGAATGTTCAATAATTGGTTATAATTAGAAAAAGGGGGTGATTTAAAGTGCTGAAGGCAACAAAAGTTAGGTTATATCCAACATCAGAACAGGAATTGGTATTAGCTAAATCGTTTGGTTGTGCAAGATGGTATTGGAATTTTGCCTTAAACACCTGTATTCAGCACTATCAAGAAACTGGTAAAAGTTTAAAACTGGCATCCTACAAAGGGATGTTACCTCAACTCAAAAAAGAATATCCTTGGCTCAAAGAAGATTGCTATTCATCGGTTCTCCAATGTGTAGCCATAAACTTAGATAGAGCCTACAAAAACTTTTTTGAGGGACGAGCTAAATTTCCCAATTTCAAATCTAAACATCACAAACAATCTATCCAATATCCCCAAAGTGTTACTGTTAACGGTGAATATCTAAAAGTCCCTAAGATTGGTGAAATCAAAGCAGTATTCCACCGAGAAGTTACGGGAAAGATTAAAACGGTAACAATCTCCAAAACTTCGACTGATAAATATTTTGCTTCAATTTTATGTGAAGTGGAAGGAACTGAAGTTAAACAGTCGGGAGATCGGATTATTGGGATTGATCTGGGGTTAAAAGATTTCGCAATTACTCATAATGGAGAGAATGCAACTAAATATGCTAACCCTAAACATTTATGTCGTCATCAGAAAAATTTAGCCCGAAAACAGAAAAAACTCTCCCGAAAAACCAAAGGCAGTAAATCGAGAGAGAAGTTTAGAAAAACTGTAGCTAAGGTTCATGAGAAGATAGCTAATTCCCGCCAAGATTTCTTGCATAAATTATCAAGAAAATTGGTAAACGAAAGCCAAGTGATTGTCGTTGAAAACCTCAACGTCAAGGGGATGGTTAAGAACCGAAAGTTATCTCAGTCAATATCTGATGTGGGATGGGGAAAATTTGTCAACTTTATTGATTACAAGTTGAAGCAAAAAAATGACGAACTTGTAGAAATTGATCGCTTCTTCCCCAGTTCCAAAACCTGCTCCTGTTGTGGTCATATCCTAGATGAGTTACCTCTGGATATCAGAGAATGGGATTGCCTCAATTGCCATACTCACCATGACCGTGATGAAAACGCTGCATTAAATATCAGGAATGAAGGCATCAGAATATTAACTGAAGGCGGAGGGAACCCCGTCTTTGCCGATGGAGGCTGTGTAAGTCCACCTGCTTGTAAAAGTAAGAGGCATCGGTCTGTGAATTCGGAAGCCTACACCGACCCGATTAGGGCGGTGTAGGTAGTTCACAAATTTAATGTTCACTCATAAAAACCTAGAAAAAAACCTAGAAATTTAGGTTTATAATTTAGGGAATGGATTTTTAATGACCCAATCCATTGTTCCCATTTTTGGTGAGCAAAATTTTTATCCCAGACCCATTCAGGAGAAAATTAGCATGGCAATTCAAAATCAAGAAATCGCTGTTGAAACCCACAAGAACCAATCCGCTATTCAAGGCTGGTTGGTTTCTTATATAGCCCAACTTCTGGAAATTGATCCCAAAGAAGTTGATGTTAAAGCTTCTTTTGACCGCTATGGCTTGGATTCCTCAGCGACTATTGGATTAACTAGCGATTTAGAGAACTGGTTGGGAGGTTCTATTGATCCAACGATAACCTATGATTATCCCTCAATTGAGTCTTTATCAAAACATCTAGCTGGATCATAAGCTAATTTATTTCTGAAAAAATATTAAACCCCTTGCTATTGGCTAGGGGTTTAAAAATTAGAGATTTAAAATATTTGTAAAATTATAAATTAACAGATATGGAAACTATTAATTTCACCGTAAACCACATAAAAGTGTCTTCAGAAAAATCCTTTGCCCAAGTGACAACGGCTATAGAGTCAATGGTTGGTAAAGCTAATAATCTGATTTTTCAAAAGCTGATCGATGCAAATGCCTCTTTTACAGAAGTAGAAAATGCAGTTAAATCAATGGTGGGTAAAAATGATTTAATGATTTTTACACACCTTGAATCTGGTAAAGTGCTTTCCTTATGTGGCAAATTTAAACAAGCTAAACTTTATATAATGGGTAATCCCCTGATTGCGAATCAAATGTTTGAAGAAGACCCGGCAGTCGGTCTTTACGTTCCCCTGCGATTGTTTGTGTATGATGAATATAATGGCAAAACTTATATTACCTATGATCAACCTTCATCTCTATTAGGTAGATTTGAGAATCCGAAAATTTTGAGAGTTGCAGAAATGCTCGATCAAAAGCTCCAAGAATTAGTTACAATGGCTGTCCAATAGTATAGCAAAAATTAGAATTAACCCGGAGTTTAGTATTGGTGAACGACCCCTTCTTCAGTATCCCGGTTAATTGAGGGTTATGTTTACTGTAGAGAGGGTTTAGGAGATCTACACTCAAAAATCTTATATGAATCAACTTTTAGGGGTTGCAAAACCAGAGTAACGGGGAAGAAAGATTATGGTTCCCCCGTCGATTTGAAAACGGTTTTGTTGTTGAGTGACGGTAGAATTTATCGGTAAGGTTCCATCTGGGATGATTTGAGCTTGAACAGAGATAGACGCACTGGTTAGGGTGAAGGCAATCAGACCTAATGGCCATTGGGGGGATGTCATGGGCACAAAAGAGGAACTGAGTTTAAATTCTCTCTTGAGTATATCAGGAAACTGTCGCGTGCGGTTGTTATCGGAAACAGGACTTACGCAGTGACGCTACAGATATAGCACTACGCATTACAGTTAGGACATTTCTAAATCCTGAAACCCTTTCACTTCTTACTGTTCGGTGTTCGGTGTTCGGTGTTCCCTCTTCAAGTAGCGCTATAGCGTCACTGGGTAAGTCCTGAGATGTTAATGGGATAAAGTCGATATCCCTGGAAAATAAGATTTAATTTTATCCTTCATAGTTTTGTAAAGTTAGTAAGGGGTTCACGTTTCTACTATTTGATGGGGGATAATCCATATAACCAAACGATTAATAATGGGGTAACAATCGTTAGGATTAAATTCAAAGGAGCACCAACCCGGGTAAAGTCGAAAAATTTATATCCCCCTGGACTGTAAACCATTGTATTGGTTTGATAGCCAATGGGGGTCATATAACTATTAGAAGCAGCAAAGGTGACAGCATACATAAAGGCAAAGGGATTTAAGCCTAATGTTACAGCAACTTTTACTGCAATTGGAATCATTAAGACAACGGTTGCATTATTTGATAGAATTTCTGTTAGAAGCGATGTGGCAATATAGAACAATAATAAAATCCAATAACCGGATAAATTACCCCCAAAACTAACTAACGTATCAGCTAACCATTGAGTGGCGCCCGATTTATCCATTGCAATTCCTAATGGAATTAATCCTGCTAATAAAAAGATTACATCCCAACGGACAGCGCCATAAATTTCTCCGGGTTTGATACATCCTGTCACAACCATTAAAATCACACCCGCTAAAGCACTAACTAAAATAGGCATTAAATCAAAAGCGGCGACAACAATAACGCCTAAAATAATAGCCAGTGCGACCCAAGCTTTATCTTGTCTGAGATTTTCGACATCTCGCTCTTCTAAAACTAACAGTTCTCGTGTAGTTTGTAACCCAATAAAGCTTTGTTTAGGGCCTTGAAGTAATAACAAATCCCCAAATCTTAAAGGAACTTTCCCTAATCGTCCTTGGACTAATTCTGAACCTCGACGAATAGCTAAAACCGTTGCGTTATAGCGTTGACGAAATCTTAAATCTTTTAAAGTTGTTCCAATTAATCGAGAATTCGATAAAATTAAAACTTCGGCTATTTTTTCTTCTCCTGAACTCAAAACTGTTTCTAAGGATTCTTCTTTAAACTTAACATCGGGAAGCAGTTCTAAACCTCTCTCATCTCGAATTTTGAGTAAATCTTCTCGACTGCTGCGAACAATTAAAATATCTCCTGCACTTAATACTTTATCCCCCAAAGGTTGGGGAAAGCGCATCTTATTTTGAATTAATTCAAGTACATCTAAATCAAATTTGCGTTGTATTTCGCTTTGATTAACGGTTTGTCCGACTAAGCTAGAACGAGGAGTAACAACCAGTTCACTCACATAATCTTTTAACCCATATTCTTGTTCAAGAATTTCAAAATTTGCGGGTTTGCGGTCAGGTAAGAGTCGAGGCGCAATAACCGCTAAATAGATGATACCGATAATAAAAGTGATAATCCCTAATGGGGTAAATTGAAATAACTGAAATTCCCCATATCCCATTTGTTTAGAAATTCCACTGGCTAAAACGTTTGTTGAAGTTCCAATGACAGTAATCATCCCCCCTAAAACCGTTGCATACGATAAGGGAATTAATAATTTAGAGGGAGAAATTCTTTGTTTGCGACACCAATCTTCAATAATGGGTAAGAAAATTGCCACAACTGCGGTGTTATTAATAAATGCAGTAATGGGGCCTACAATTAATCCCATGACTAAAATTTGTTGACCTGCCGTTTTTCCGCCCCATTTCACTAACCAATCTCGAACGGTTTGTACAACTCCGGTTTTAGTAATTCCCGCACTTAAAATAAACATCGCCATCACCGTAATTGTGGCAGAGTTACCAAACCCCGATATGCCTTCATCCGGTGTGACTAACTTCAAAATCATTAACACAACGGTAACGGTGAGGGCGGTTAAATCAACGGGAAGCCACTCAAAAATAAAGGCAATTAAAGCCAGAACAACAATACTAAGAGTTAGAATAATATTAGTCATGAAAAATGTAATAGTGTTTATACGATGTAGGGGCGGGGTCATCCCCACCCATCATCAGTCAGCAGCTACTCTCTCTTGACCTAAGATTTAGGCTTTTCAGAGGGTGCTGTTGTCGCTTTAGGGGAAGGAGAAGCTTTAGGAGTTGGACTCACCGTCGGTGCAGGGGTTGGAGTGGGTGAAACCGTTGTGTTAGGAGCCGCAGGGGTGCTAACGGCTGGGGTTGTCGCAGGTTCACCCATAATACTTGGATTTCCATTATCATAGAATCCCGCTAAACAAGCAATCATCATGGTGGCTAAGGTTCCAGCAAATAAAGCTTTCCAGCCTAATTCGGAAATATCTTTTCGCCGAGAAGGAACTAAACCCACCATTCCGCCAACAAAAATTCCCACTGAAGCGACATGGGCAAAACCGGATAAAGCATAACTAACAATTAACACCGTTCGAGGTGTAATTAATCCTTCTTTGGCGGCTTCTGCTAAGGCTTGATAGGGAGGAATTGCTGTTTCTAATAACCGACGACCAATAATTACCGAAGCTGTCCAAGAATCTTCAAAGGGAACTCCGGTTAAAATGGTTAAGGGATAAAATATAAATCCCAAAATATTCGCTAAGGTTAGAACTTGAAAAACGTCTCCCACTGGACTCGGTAATAAACCTAACCACCCTGAAAATTGATTGACTAAAGAAACTAATCCTAAAATTAAGATCAAAACCGCAGCAATAGCAACGGACATTTTCACCCCATCTAATGCCCCAATAATCGCAGAGTCTAGGGGGCTAACTCGCTCCATCAATTCACCGCCAACGGTTTCTAAATGGGGTTCTCCGTCTTCATGGGTAATTAAGTTTTCTTCTTTCTTTTCTTCGGGTAATTTTCCTAATGTTAGGGGTTTATCGGTTTCAGGAACTAAGATTTTAGAAATCACAAAACAGGCTGGAATTGCCATAATAGAAGCAGAGACTAAATGCCCTAAAATATTCGGAAAAACAGGTCTTAAGAAACTCACATAAATGGCTAAGGTTGAAGAAGCCGCCGTTCCAAAACAACAACTGAGAATCGCACACAGTTCAGAACGGGTCATCTTTTCTAAGTAGGGTTTAACCACAATGGCGGCTTCAATTCCCACAAAAATATTAGCCGCCCCGCTTAAGGCTTCTGCCCCACTTAAGCGCATCGTTTTATAGAATAACTTAGCAAAAACATTCGTAACAACTTGAATCACACCTAAGTTATATAACAGTGCCATTAAGCCGGAGAAGAAAATAACGGTTGGTAAGGCTCTAAATGCAAAAATATAACCTAAATTAACATCAGGAGTTTGCCCAGGAAGGGGAACAATATTTTTTCCAAAAACAAATCGAGCCCCTGTATCTGCGGCTGTAAATAAGCTATCGAGAAGGCTACTAAACCATTCTAAAGCCGTTCTGGTGGGTGGGAAAAGAAATACGAAAAAGGCTAAAACCAATTGTAAACCAATCCCTAAACCCATTGTTCGCCAAGGGATGACTCGTTTATTTTCTGAGAATAACCAAGCTATAAAGCATAAGCCAAAGATTCCCAAAAAAGAAATTAAATTTAGGTAACTCATAAGTGTTTTTGGCTATATTCCTGATTAATTATTTCCCCATTTCCAGCACCCTGGGTTCTCGTCCTGATTCTATGGCGAATGGGGTCAATTGGCAATACTGTTGAGTGAAACTCACAACACCCACTCGGAAGTTAGGTTCAGGGACGAAACCCAAAAACAACAAACACCGTTTAAAAAAAGACAGGGTTAGCTGTGAGTCGTTGAGTGCAACGCTACCACTAACCCTGTCAAACGTCAATGTCACCAGACCCAAAAACCGAGTTTATAATCGTTATCTTGGGGTTTCAATTCAGAGTTATCCTTTACAAAGTCGGATTTTGACGACGTTGGAAAAACCATCTTTGAACCAGTTTTTCCATTTCAATCCAGACAAACATTAAGGCACTAAAACCTAAACAGATTAACAATTCTGTAGATGTTAAAGCGTGAGTTCCAAAGAAACTTTGTAAGGGTGGAACATAAATTAATAGTAATTGAAGAACTGTAGTTAATAAAACCGCAGCCCAAAGATAAAGATTTGTTGCAGGATTCATTTGTATCGTCAGTTGGTTATCAGAACGCACCGCTAACGCATGACCCATTTGGGCTAAACATAAGGTTGTAAACACCATTGTTTTCCAGCGTTCAGGATTACCCGCGATTTTAGTATGATCGTAAGCCCAAACCATTAAAACAATCGTTAAAATGGCAAAAATAATCCCAATTCTCACCATATATAAGCCTAATCCTCGCGCAAAAATACTTTCACGGGGATTATTAGGAGGACGTTGCATCACCGCAGGTTCGGCGGGTTCCATCGCTAAGGCTAAAGCCGGTAAACCATCGGTTACAAGGTTCATCCATAAAATTTGTAATGGGGATAAGGGAACGCCCCCTAACCCTAAAATTGGAGAAGATGCAATTACTAACACTTCCCCAATATTACTACCGAGAATATATTTAACAAAACGGCGAATATTACTATAAACTACTCGCCCTTCTTCTGTGGCGGCAACAATAGTAGCAAAGTTATCATCCAACAAAATCATATCACTGGCTTCTTTACTAACATCAGTTCCAGTAATTCCCATCGCAATACCAATATCCGCTTGTTTTAAGGCGGGAGCATCATTAACTCCATCCCCGGTCATGGCGACAAATTCACCATTCTTTTGTAAGGCTTGAACAATACGAAGTTTATGTTCAGGAGAAACCCTCGCATAAACACTGACTTGTTCAACTTCTTGTTCTAATTCGGTTTGAGAAAGTTTCTGTAATTCTTGACCTGTTAAGCTTAAATCATCAGGGGTAGCGATGCCTAAATCTTGAGCAATGACTTTCGCGGTTAATTGATGATCTCCGGTAATCATTACTGGACGAATTCCGGCTTCTCGACACCGTTTAACCGCTTCTCGAACTTCAGGACGCGGCGCATCTAACATTCCCACTAATCCTAACCAAACTAATTCCTGTTCGGCGGCTTCTTCAGTGCCTTCTTCGGGTAATGTTGTTAAAGAGCGAGTGGCAAATCCTAAAACTCGTAATCCTTTCCCAGCCATTTCATTATTTTGGTTGAGAATTCGTTGACGGTCAGCTTCAGTTAAAGAAACCGTTTGATTTCCAACCAAAACAGAATCACATTGAGCTAAAATCAACTCCGGTGATCCTTTCGTAAACATCGAAAATTTATCATCAGATTGACAAATCACACTCATGCGCTTGCGTTCTGAAGAGAAAGGAATTTCAGCAAGACGGGGATTTTGTTGATTATGAGTTTCTCTAAATAAACCGACTTTTCCCGCTAACGATAATAACGCTCCTTCTGTGGGATCTCCTAAAATAATCCATTGATTTTTATCTTGTTGTAATTGAGCATCATTACATAAAACACAGGCTGTTAAAATGGGTTGTAAAACTTCAGCAGCAGGAGAGAGGGTGCTATTTTCGTCAGAGGTAATCAATCGTAATTCCCCAACGGGATCATATCCTTCTCCGGTGACTTGAAACACTTCATTTAAGGTATAAACCGATTGCACCACCATTTTATTTTGGGTGAGAGTTCCGGTTTTATCTGAACAAATGGTGGTGACAGAACCCAAGGTTTCTACCGCAGGCAATTTACGAATTAACGCATGACGCCGTACCATGCGTTGGGTGCCAATGGCTAAAGTTACCGTTACCACAGCAGGTAAACCTTCGGGAACCACCGCCACCGCCATACTCAGAGACACTTCTAATAAATCTTCTAAACGGCTAAAACTTCCGGTTCTAATCACACCGCCAATGACCACTAAGGCGACTAAGGCTAAAGACCCACTGACCAACACATTCCCTAACTGAGACATTCGTTGCTGGAGAGGCGTCGGTTCACTTTCAACGCCTTGAATCATTTCCGCAATACGTCCCAGTTCCGTTGTCATTCCCGTATTGGTGACAATTACTTGTCCCCGTCCCTGGACAACTTCTGTCCCCATAAATACCATATTAAGGCGATCGCCTAATGGGGCATCTTCGGGTAATTCCACATTGGGCCTTTTAATCACGCCCTCTGCTTCTCCCGTTAAGGCTGCTTCTCGCACTTGCAAATTCTGAGCTTCAATTAAGCGACCATCGGCTGGAATTTGCACCCCCGCTTCGAGAAACATGATATCCCCTGGAACCAATTCTTTTGCTGAAACTTCCAACAGCTTACCGTCCCGCATCACCCTAACTTTCGGTGAAGACATCCGTTTGAGGGCTGCTAAGGCTTGTTCTGCACGGCTTTCTTGAAAATAGCCTAACATCCCATTCAAAATCACAATCGCAAAAATGGCAACGGCATCCTTGGGAAAGGCTCCCTTTCGTAAATCGATAAAGGCAGATACAATGGCAACAGCAATCAACATCACGAGCATAATATTCGTGAACTGATCCCATAAAATCTCCAAGGGACTGCGACCCGCGCCTTCTTCTAATTCATTCAGACCATACTGTTGTTGTCGTTGAGTCACCTGGTGTGGGGTTAACCCGGTTTCGCTATCTGTATCGAGTACCTTGAGGGCTTTCTCAGCAGCGAAGCTGTGCCAAGTGGTAATAGGTTTTAAGGTCGAATCAGAAGACATTGATGAGGATTCGGGAGATACCATTGTCTACTTCCTAAACGTTCCGGCTAATCTACTCTGATCAAATCATAGGTGATTTGTAGGATGTCTGGAAACCCGCACCCGATCTATTTTGAGGCTAGTCCAGAGGAATTAATACTTAAAAAGGCATTTTTTTGAGCCATTTATTGTTATTAATCTTTATATCAACAGTCCTCCGTCAACGATCGAGTACAATAGGCGACAGAGTTAATCAATTTTGATTTTTTGGCATTAAAACCGTTCCTAGCTTAATTGCATCACCCAGTCAATGTTTTAGAATTTCTAACGTCATAATGCAAATTGCCAAACTGTTAAATTCAATCTCTCTGCGAGTCGGGTTGACCCTGCTGCTACCCATTGCTTTCGTGAGTAGTTTTGTCACCGATAGCCTAGTGAGTTCCACTCCTAGCTATGCCCAAAATGCACCTGCGGCTAAAAACGCTGTGGGACGGGCCATGACCGTTCGGTCTGATATTCAAGAAGCCGATGCTCAGACGGGAATTGTTACCGCACGGGGTAACGTCCAGATTAACTATCCCGCCCGCAGTATTCAAGCGACAGCGGCCCAAGCTCAATATTTTAGTCGAGAACGTCGAATTGTCCTGAGTGGCAATGTGTTTGTTTTGCAAGAAGGCAACACCATTCGAGGGGAAACCGTCACCTATTTGATTGATGAAGGACGATTTATTGCTTTACCTCAAGGAGGCGGACAAGTAGAATCGATGTATTTAGTCCCCGATGAAAGTGCTAGTCCTAAAAACGCAACGGTAGAACCTTTTAATCCTAAACCTGCGTTTAAAACTCCCTTAAGTTCACCTTCAGCACCTCGTAACCCTTAAGTTATTTCTAACAGATTTCCTTATGAAAATCGTGCTGGAGAATATTCACAAATCCTACCGTAAACGCACCGTTGTCAGTCGAGTTAATCTCTCCGTTTCTCAAGGGGAAATTGTGGGATTATTAGGGCCCAATGGTGCAGGGAAAACCACGACATTTTATATTGCAACGGGGTTAGAAAAACCAACCCAAGGAAATGTTTATCTCAATGAACTTGATATTACCCATTTACCCATTCATCAACGCGCCCAGTTAGGCATTGGTTATTTGGCTCAACAAGCGAGTATTTTTCGCCATCTCAGTGTCAGGGATAATATTTTATTGGTTTTACAGCAAACCCGTGTTCCGCGTCATTTATGGCAAAAACGTCTCCATACTCTGTTGCGGGAGTTTCGCTTAGAAAAAGTTGCCTCGACTTTAGGCTATCAAGTTTCTGGAGGAGAACGACGACGGACAGAACTAGCCCGTGCTTTAGCGGCGGGGTTGGAATTGCCTCAGTTTTTACTCTTAGATGAACCTTTTGCTGGAGTTGACCCCATTGCCGTTTCTGAAATTCAAGAAATCGTGGCTCAATTACGCACTCGTAATCTGGGAATCTTAATTACAGATCATAACGTCCGAGAAACCTTAGCGATTACAGACCGAGCCTATATTATGCGGGATGGACAAATTTTTGCATCGGGAACCGCAGAAGAACTCTACAATAACCCCCTAGTGCGGCAGTATTATCTGGGTGACAGTTTTCAATTATGAAAATTACTCTTTCTAAACCGTTGGGTTCAGGCAAAATTTTCCTGCCCTATCTCTCAATTTTAGATCGATATTTAATCCAAGAAATCATTCCGCCCTTTGTGTTTGGTGTGGGATTATTTAGCTCCGTTGCTCTCACGGTCGGAACCGTTTTTGACTTAGTTCGACAAGTGGCAGAATCGGGAATGGCCGTTTCTATTGCTGTGCAGATTTTTCTATTAAAAATGCCAGAATTCATCGTTTTAGCCTTTCCAATGGCGATGATTTTAAGTGCATTAATGGTTTATGGTCGTTTATCCAGTGATAGTGAATTAATTGCCCTCAGAAGTTGTGGGATTAGTTTATATCGCCTGCTGATTCCGACTTTAATTTTTAGTTTTTTGATTACAGGTTTAACCTTTGGTTTTAATGAGGTGATTGTTCCGGCTGCCAATTATCGAGCCTCTGTCACCTATGAACAAGCATTAAATGAAGGTCAACTTCCGATTCAGGAAGATAATATTTTTTATCCTGAATATGATAAAATTGAAATTGAAGGAACGGATAAAAAAATTAGTCGCTTAGTCCGATTGTTTTATGCTGAAAAATTTGATCGAGGTCAAATGTTGGAAGTGACGATTTTAGATCGCTCTCAACCGGAATTGACTCAAATTATTTCTTCAAAAAATGCGAATTGGAATTTTTCTAAAAATACCTGGGATTTCTTTAATGGTACTATTTATATTGTCAATCCCGATGGTTCCTATCGCAATATTGTTCGATTTGATCATAAACAAATTCAACTGTCCCGCACTCCCCTGGATTTAGCATCCCGAAAACGAGATTTTGATGAGATGAATATTGCTCAAGCTCAAGATTATTTAAAGTTAATGAAATTGAGCGGTGATCAACAAAGAATTGTTAAAACAAAGGTTAGAATTCAACAAAAATATGCTCTCCCGTTCTCCTGTGTGGTGTTTGCCTTATTAGGAGTTGCATTAGGCAGTAGACCCCAAAGTACCAGCCGAGCAACCAGTTTCGGGATTAGCGTTATCGTGATTTTCGGATATTATTTACTCTCGTTTATCACCGGAGCATTAGGTCAAAAAGAAATTCTCACTCCCTTTTTTGCCGCTTGGTTGCCAACATTTTTAGGCATTGGAATTGCAAGTTTTTTATTAGTTCGTGCTTCTAAGTAGAAATTCGAGGAGATAAATGGGTGTATCGCCAAGAAAGAGCGATGATTGATATAGCACTACATTTTTTAGTTATAGCAATGATAACTTAGCGTTTAGAATTTCTTTGTGTTCTTTGTATCTTTGTTGTAGAATTATGCTTGTCATTTGTAAATACAATAGCGCGAATTTCTATATATTATATTGAGATGGGTGAAAGATTTAATACTGTTAAAACAGAAGTTAAAAACTGGAGAAATTTTACACTAAATAGTGAAATTTACGATTTATCGCATCTAAATGCCCATTCGGTTGAATATCGTGATGATAGAGACAAAAATAACCTAATTACATATAAATTTATAGTAACCTATGGCTTACACTGCTTTACAAAAGAATCGGAAGATCTTACAGAGGAAGAATCACAATTATTAATGTATAAGGGGCCAAGAGAGTCCAGACCCTTTAATTTGGAGAGATATGACCTATCAAAGCAGTTACCTGAAATTATCAAGGCACTTGGTCAGAGTGCAACCTTAGTCTGTCATGCAGGGTATGGAAATTATGCAATTGTGAAAGTTGTGGACTCCAAGGGTGTTAAAGTTGATTATTTTGTTGTTTTTCAAGTATTCAAGGAAAGTAAAAAGCTAAGACTCCATGTAACAAGTGCATATCCTAAATACGAAGGTATAGGGAAAATAAAGAAAGTCAATTTCTTCGTTATAGCTAAGAATTTATTGAATAATAAGAAACTACCGAAGCCTTGAATAACAAAGGCTCCTTAAGGAGCCTTCGCCAAAAACTTGTTTATATTTTTGGTATTCAGATCGTCTTTACCGGACTTGCCTCGACCCTAAAGGGTAACGGGATGTCATGATTATCTCATGTCTGCTGCATCCATACTTCTAGTATAGAGAGTGGTTTTAATCATGTCAAGTCCCGCCTCTAAACCACTGCCACTACTAGGCAGAGATCATCGCTGATTTTAACGTTATATTTAATTTAATCAGGAATTAAGGATTGGCAAACGTATTAATTTCCCCCCCGCCAATATAACGACCTGGAACACGATTGGGAACAGAAAAATTACGTTGAGTTTGACCGATTTGACCCGGTTGTAGGTTGGGATTCATATTACTGGGGGTCATGTAACTATTCGGTTGAACGGGTTGAACCGTGCTGTAACTCCCTGTATTCGGCGTAACGGAATAGGAGGGTGCAGTGTTATTTATCGGAAGTGAATTGAGGTTAGAATATCCAGGGTTGGGGGCTGTTCCCGGTGTTACTGGGGGCACGGTGGGAACAACCGGAGGCAGAGTGACGTTGGTTTGGTAGGGATTTGGAGCAGGAAGGGGAACTGTACCCACCCCAGGATTAGTATTGGCTCTGGGAACACTCCAACTCGGTTGAATCGTTTGTCCTGTAATGGTGGGAGTTCCTGTAAAAGGTGTTACACCCACTGGTGTTCCTGAGAGGGGATTTAAGGCGGCGTTGGGATTTGTTAAGGAATTAGGAGAAAGTGTTGATGGCTTGGTTTCTTGGACTTCTGAGGTTGGTGAGGATTCAGTCGCCGTGTTAGACGGTACAGCCAGATCTTTATTTTCGGTCTGCTGGGTTTGCAGATAGTTCTGCATCGCTTGTTGTAAAGCCGTGGTTGTCGTTTGGGGGTTGGTTGTTTCTGCGGATTGATTTAAACCGAAGTTAGGATTGGACTCGGTGGGAGTTGAAGGATTACCAGAACCTGAATTCAGATTGTTAGCAGGAGTTGAAGTATTCCCCTGTACCGATATTGAGGGTTGAGTTTTGGGGGCTGATTCTGACAGGATAGCGTCTACGAGAGGATTGGAATTCGAGGAGGATTCCGGCTTTTTAGCAGATTCCTGAGCTTGTTTAAATAAGTCTGTTCCGAGTGAAATTGTTGTATTTAAAGGTGCAAGAAATGAACTATTGCGATTTAACTCATCTAATAACACTTTAGAACTATCAATATCCGCCGCAATTGATTGTTCTTCTGGGGTAAGTTGACTCGCGGAGTTGTCAGAATCAAGGGTTGATTCTTGATCCAAACTAAACCATTCGGGGTGTTCGGAAAACTGCCAGAAGAAAATTCCCACCACCACCAGCACGCTGACAGAACCCCAAATACGGGGTTGTAGAAGAAACTGCAATTCTTCTCCCACAGTACGAATCAATTCAGGAAGTCGTTTATAAATAGACATAGCTTACAGACAGCTTATTGCTGCTTTGAAAGGAACAGGGGAAGTCAGGGGATGGGGGACAAGGGGACAAGGGGATGGGGGGACAAGGGAGATTAGGGGATGGGGGATTAGGGGGAAGTCAACTGTTAACTTTCAACATTAAGCTTAACTGCTGGGCGCTAAACCTCAACCGCGAACGGACAAAACCTCTTATCATTATTGTAGCCTGTTGCTTTGATGCCTAAATTAACCTTTGAGGCTACCCTAATGGAAAAATTTATAGAAATTCTAGCGAATAAAGAGGAAATCACTCAGCGAGCTTTAGATATTCTTCTCGTTAAAATTAAAGACGCGCTTCAAAGTCGGGATCAATTTACCATCGCTTTAGCAGGAGGGAGTACCCCTAAACCCTTATATGAAGCGTTAGCTCAACAAGCGTTACCTTGGGATAAAATTCATGTCTTTTGGGGAGATGAACGTTATGTTCGGTCTGATCATCCCGACAGTAACCAACGCATGGCGCGACAGGCTTGGCTAGATCAAGTCAATTTTCCCGCCACTCATCTGCATCCGATGCCAACGGCAGCCAATGACCCCAAGGTTGATGCCGAAACCTACAATCAGGAATTAGCGCAGTTTTTTCATCTCAATGCCGGAGAATTCCCTGCTTTTGATGTGGTTTTATTGGGGATGGGGGATGATGCTCACACTGCATCGTTATTTCCCCACACCGAAGCCTTAACCGTTCAGGATCGCTTAATTACCGTTGGCAATAAAGACGGTCAACCTCGGATTACCTTTACTGTACCCCTAATTAATCACGCTCGCTGTGTGATGTTTTTGGTCACGGGGGCCAATAAACAGGAACCTTTAGCCCAGGTGTTTGCCTCGGAAGCCGATGCGATCGCTTATCCTAGCCGACTGATTCAACCCGTTGGGGAATTATGGTGGTTATTAGATACCGCAGCAGGAGCCAATTTAACCTAAAATTTGCCAAAATTAAGCATCTGAACCCTTAATCTAACTCAAATTTTTCCATCAGAATCCTATGATTGTTTGCCCTAATTGTAATTATCAAAATCCAGAAGGCGCGACCCAATGTGAAGCTTGTTATACGCCTTTGCCTTCGATGACCAGTTGTCCCCATTGTGGGGCGACGGTACAAACGGATGCGGCTTTTTGTGGTCAATGTGGGTCGAATTTACAGCCTGCATCTACCCCAACGAATCCCGGTGAAAACGAAGGCTTGATTCCGACTTTGGTTACCCCCCCCGATGAACCCCTAGCTGAACCTCAGCCTCAACCTGTGCTCAGTTCCGGGCCGAATTTAGAAAAATCTCCGGCTGTTCCGGCGGCGACGGTAACGACTCCTCCGGCGGTAGTGACCGTCGGGACGGTTGCAGAACCCCCAGCCAATATAGCTCAAGGTTTTCAGGCGGCGGCGACTCAGTTACAGCGACAGGCGGCGAAGTTGATTCATGTTCAAACCAATGCCACTGTAGAATTACCTCAAAATGTCTCGGTGATTCATTTAGGAAAACCCAATGATTTAGTGCCCCCGGATGTGGATGTTTCGGGATTTCCCAACTCAGAAATTGTTTCTCGCACCCATGCTGATATTCGGATGGAGGGCGATGCGTACTATATTGAAGATGTGGGCAGTTCCAATGGTACTTATATTAATAATATTTCTCTTCCCAAAGGAAATCGACATCGGTTAAGACCGGGCGATCGCATTTCTTTAGGAAAAGGAGATTTAGTTTCGTTTATTTTTCAACTGTCCTAGAGGATTCAGAACTCAGAGTACAGGGGCAGAGGGTAGAGGGTCGTTCAGTACAAAATAGTAACGTACCCGTTATCAATGAATGCCCAACTGCACGAGAGGTTTTGAAAGCCGGGATTTTTGGATGGTGGGGGGAAATCTTAATCCTGAATCGCCCTATATCCCCATCCAAAATCTGAGATTTCCCCTTTAAAATAAGCTTAGGGCGTAGCTGTTGATTGTTAGATTTTGCCAATGTCAGCACCCCGCTCTGAAGAGACGGGGCTTCATGCCTCTAACTTTAGATAACTGACCAGCTATAGCCTAACGGCTACGTTTTCTGGATCATAATACCCACGAATGCGACGCTAGTTTGTGGCTCTATTGTTAACAATTAAACAGTTTTACGAGGGGTAAGACAGTGTTGTTAGCGCAAAAAGTTCGGAAAACATTGGCGAAGCGAACATTACCCTAGAAATAGGAGTTATTTTATGTCTAATTACGTCTTTGTAATTGATACAAATAAACAGCCTCAAAACCCAGTACATCCTGCTCAAGCTCGATTGTTATTGAATCAAGGTCAAGCTGCGGTTTATCGTCGTTATCCGTTTACTATTATCTTAAAGGAGTCAAAACCCGAATTAGAAATAGAACAAATCACTCTTAAAATTGACCCCGGTTCAAAAACCACTGGAATTACATTAGTTCAAGGAAACAAAGTAATTTGGGGTGCGGAATTAACTCATCGAGGTCAAACAATTAAAATGTCTTTGGAATCTCGATGTTTATTACGTCGCTCCCGAAGAAATCGTAAAACTAGATATCGTCAACCTCGATTTCTGAACCGAAAACGTTTAGAAGGTTGGTTAGCACCCAGTCTTCAGCATCGAGTAGAAACAACTCTAACTTGGGTCAGTAAATTAATTAGGTTTGCACCTATTCGTTCAATCATTCAAGAGTTAGTCAGATTTGACTTACAACAACTTGAAAATCCTGAGATTTCAGGAATTGAATATCAACAAGGCGAGTTACAAGGATACGAAGTTCGGCAATATTTATTGGAGAAATGGAGTAGAAAATGTGCTTACTGTGGGGTTAAAAATACACCCTTAGAAGTGGAACATATTCACCCTAAATCCCAAGGCGGAACTGACCGAATTTCCAATCTTACTGTTGCTTGTCATGACTGTAATCAAAAGAAAGGAAATCAAGATATTCAAGATTTCCTATCAGGTAAACCTGACTTACTGCCCCGGATTTTGAAACAAGCTAAACAACCGTTAAAAGATGCTACAGCCGTTAATTCAACCCGATGGTTACTGTTTAATCGCTTAAAAGAAACGGGTTTACCTGTTTCAACTAGCTCCGGTGGTTTAACTAAATTCAATCGCACTCGATTAAATCTACCTAAAACCCATTGGCTAGATGCAGCTTGTGTTGGGAAAGTTGAAACTTTAAAGGTGTTAACCAATAAACCTTTATTGATTCTGGCAACAGGACGTGGCACTCGTCAAATGTGTGGTACAGACAAATACGGATTTCCAACACGACATCGCTCACGAATACAGATTCACAAAGGCTTTCAGACGGGCGATATTGTTAAAGCTGTTGTTACTAAAGGTAAGAAAATAGGCTTTTATTTAGGTCGAGTTCTTTGTCGCGCATCTGGCAGTTTTGATCTTGTTACTCCTCATGGAAGAGTAGCAGGAATTAGTCACAAATATTGTCAATCAATTCATAAAAAGGATGGTTATTCTTATGGATTCTAAAAGAACTCAGGCGGTTAAAACCGCTTTTGTCCCGGTTTTCCTCCTCGCTCGCTTATAGACGAGGCTTCCAACCTTCCCATGTTTTTCTTGTGATTAAACTAACATTATTACATCCTCTCCAATCGATTCCTGTCCGCAGTTGGGTCTTTAAAAAGGACAATGTGATTCGGATTGGGCGATCGCTCAAAAATGATGTTGTTCTCTATAGTGCGGTTGTGTCTCGGTATCATGTCGAGATTCGTCGCCAAAGTGAAGATTGGGTTGTTGTGAATCTGGGAACTAATGGAACCTATGTTAATGGACAAGCGGTTCAAGAAGTTCCCTTAGTCGATGGACAAGTGATTCACTTAGCCATATCGGGGCCCAAAATTCTCTTAAATATTCAACCTGATCCGACAGAATTGATTTTTACTGGAGGAATAGAGGTGCATCACTCATCCCAGCAACAGGAACATCAGCCAGAACCCGTGTATTCCGTAGAAGTTTTAACTTCACCCGGAGTTTCCTCTGATCCATTGTTTCCCAGTCACACGGAAGAGACAACGGAGGTTGATCTGCGTAAACAATTGATGCTTCCTACCAATTACCCGGTCTAACAGGATACCACAATAAGCGAGTCAGTGCGATTCCTGTCATCCCGGCAACGATTGTCCAAACCAGGACTAAACCCAACACATCTCCCAGAAAAAAACTTGTCCCCTGACGTAGAATTCCCCCAAACATCCAACCGATGGGTAATGCTATCCCCCACGACAGTATACTAGCTACGATCCATCGCCAGGGTTTCAAGACTTCGGTGCGTAAGACCCACCATTGTCCAAGGCTTAAACATAGTCCTAATTTAACTCCCTCGATAACACCATAAATAATTCGAGGGGTAAGATTTAAGGTTCGGGGAACCACCCAACCCAAGAGTCCTATTGGAGTGAACGCAATGATTGTCCAGATTAAAACATGGACGAAAATCCATCGCCAACTCTGGGAAATATGGTCTTTGAGAACAAACCATTGAGACACACTGATAATTAATCCGCCAATGGCTCCTTCTAAAGCTCCTAAATCGGGTCTTTCTCCAATTTCTATCCAAATTAAACTGACTAAAAATCCCACCTGTGTTACAACTATCCACTGGATGATAAACCCTAGGTCGGTTTCTAAATCCCAATTTTTATAGACCCATTTCATAAGGATTTTATAGCAGGGAACAGGGAACAGGGAACAGTAAGAAGTGAAAGGGTTTCAGCTTTCTATATATCTGATAATTTTAGCTTTTAGGGTTGAAAGCGATCGCTTCTAAAATGATTTAATAAAGGATCATATTGTTGGTCTAAAACCCAATTAGAAATTAATTCAGCCGTAACCGGAGCCAATAAAATTCCATTGCGATAATGACCGACGGCTAAGGTTAAATTTTCCCAAGAACTCGGCCCTAATATGGGTAATAAATCTGGCGTTTCCGGTCGAAATCCCCACCAAAATTCTTGAAGGGGAAACTCTTTTAAAATCGGATATAATCCCATCGCTCCTGAGAGTAAGGTTTCAATACCATTGGGGGTTAAACCGCAGGTAAATCCAACATCTTCTGATGTTGCTCCAATCACAATTAAACCATCTCGACGGGGGACAATATAAATATTAGAACCGAATAAAACCTGTTTCAAAGGTAAGGGTTCAAAATCATCAGGAACTCGAACGGATAACATTTGTCCCTTGCGGGGATATACAGGAATTGATAATAATTCTCCAGCCCAAGCTCCCGTTGTTAAAATATAATGATCGGCTTTAAAATTACCTTGATTGGTGATAATTTTTGTTACCTTTTCTGGGGAAGTTACTAAGGTTTTGACTGTGATTTCTTCTATAATTTTAACCCCTAATTCCTGAGCCGCCCTGTACAAGGTTTTGACTAACCCCCGACGGTTATCGACTTGACCATCCTGGGGAAACCACCATCCTCCCACAACGTCATCCCCTAACCCCGGTTGCTGCTGTAAAATTGCTTCTCGTTCAAGCCAGTAACTCGGTGTGTCTGGGGTTTGGGGTAAGATGATACAGTCGGGACGTTCGTAGACGGGGGCTAAAATCCCACAGGGCCAATATCCAGTTTCTAACCCCGTGAGTTCCTCCAGTTTGCGTGTCCAATCGTTATAGAGGGCGCGACTGCGTAAACATAAGTCTAGCATGGGGCCAGGAGGAATTTGTTCGGCTTGGGGGGCTAACATTCCGGCCCCTACAATACCCGCCGCTTCCTGTTGATTTCGACTTAGAACAGTTACCGTTGCCCCTCGTAATTTTAACTCAACGGCTAGGGATAATCCGATTAAACCGCCTCCGATTAAAATAATTTCATTTTCTGGTTTCATAACGGCTAAATATTGATCTAATTAATTCTATTTTAACAGTTTAGGGTTTCTTTTTGGGTTTAACCGTCACATAATTTTCACCGTTTAATTGAATAAATTGTTGACGTTTGGGGTCATAAACCCAGGCTTTAATCTTGTTCTCGCCTACAGGAAGAGATTCTCCTGAAAAAACAACTTGCCATCCGGCTCTTGTATAGGATTTCGATTTTAATAATTCAGCAATATCAGGTCTAGCCACTGTAATATAAGCATTGGCAAAAAATGATTTTTGATTGTTATAGGACAGAAAAATAAGATTAGGTTGTTGCTGGGAATCTGGGAGAATTGCCCACCCGCTTAAACTCATTGGCATTTTGCGGCGAATGACTAAAGGCTCATTATTGGGTAAAGGATGAAGATAACCATATTTTAAATTAGGGTCAGATACAAAAGGAATTGTTTCAGCAAAAGTTCTTAATTGTAAGGTTTTTAGTCTTTTTACCTCCTGTCTTAAAAAGGCAACATCAGGATAAATTCTGACTAAACAACTGTCTACTGAAGTGTTCAGAAAAGGAGAATCTTCCAGATAATCAATCAGTGTTAAACAGGTTTGACCACTCTTTAAGAAAAAACTTAAATCCGTTGCTTGAATGACTGCATATTCTCCTCTCAATATTGTTAAACTCCCTAAAATACCGACTAACACACCATAAGTTAGGACAGTATTAATTCCCTGATTTTTTAATAATTCTAAAGCAGAAATTTTGAAGCGCACCCAAATCAAACTCAGTTGAAAGATAGCGACCAATAATAGTAAAGTATGAGTAGTAAAGCGAGAACTTTGTAGAATACCATAGTCGGCGCCTAAATAATAACGTCCCTTAGCAATTAGAACACTGGAAAGCAAGCCAAATAACCCAATGGATATCCAAGGAAAAGCGAAAGAATAGAGATGAGGATTTTTAATTAATAGTTCATAGAGGAGATAAAAGAAATAGCAAAGGATGATCAAACCCAAAACCCAAGACCATTGCAGGGAACCGATTAAGGGAGAAGCAATAATATTAAATAGAAAATGAATTAAAAATAAAGTAGGATTTTGAGCTAAATCAGGATTATTTTTAAACGCATCATTTTTTAACGCTTCATCAGGTTGATAACCTAAAAAATATATATAGGCAGAAATTAAAAATAATAAAATCCAAACTAAGAGACGCTTTCTTCGTTGAGTCAAACTTCCTTCTAACCCTAAAACACAAGGAATTAAAGCCAACCAAGATGCTAAACCTTGAGCCGAAGAAAAACTAGCAATTCCGCATAAAATAGCCGAGCCAATATATTGCCATTTAGTTGATAAAAACTTAGGGTAAGATAATATTAAACAAGCAGAAATAGTACAAAAATTAATTAAAAATATAGCAACCTGAAATCCCCAAAGCCAATTTTGATATTGAATCCAAGAAAAAAAGACTAAACTGGTTAGCAGGTTTGTTAGATGAAACAAGTTATCTTGTTGCTCAGGGTTTGTAAGTCGGGAGAGTTGATAAAGGCCTAAAAAGGTTAGAATTGCTAGTAAAAAGCTGCAAATTAGCTCTGCATAAATATTCCAGTTCAAAGTTAACCCTAAACCTAAAAAAATCAACTTCGGGAAGATTAATCGATGATAATTATGTAAATTAAATAAATCAATAAATTGTAAAGTTCCGCTTTTAAAATTCTCGAATAAACTAGGTAATATCCATTGATCATGATAAGGGACATCCACTCCATAATCAAGAATAAACCAAGCCGTTGCCAAGGGAGGGATTAGATATAAAATAATTAAAGGAATCTGAGCATAAATAGATGATGCACGTAGGTTCATTCGGGATTATGATCAAAACATTGCCAGATTTTAAATGAAGTAAGCCAGATTGTCAACTATGATTCAACACCTGTTTGTGAATACTGTCTCTGCGTTGTGTTATTCTTTAATTGATCAGCGTTTTCCATCCGATTTTACTCCCCTAAAATTTCCCCATAATTCTGTTGTTAAGTTTGTTTTAGAGCAACAGAATCGAATGCCAGATTATCTCCAATTTCCCCTATTTTTATTAACGTTAATTTTTGATTTTTGGGGTTTGCTTCGTCGAGGTTCCTTTTTTCATTGTCAGTCTCCATCTAGTCGTCAACTTCAAGTTAAAGCTTGGAAAAATTCACCCTTCCAAGTTTGTCGAGATGTGATGCGATTTTATGAAAGTCTAGTGGTATTATATTGGCAATCTGATTCAATTCATTGATAAACTGACTTATTATTAATCCTATGCTTCAACCCTCAGAATCTGATTTAAAAGTTGAAATTGCTATCATTGGTTCTGGCCCTGGAGGAGCGATTACCGCCTGTTTATTGGCTGAAGCCGGACGGGATGTTTTATTAATAGAAGAAGGCGACGATTTACCCTTAGAATCCTGTCAACCCTTTTCCGTTGAAGAAATGGTGCAAAAATACCGAAATGGAGGGTTAACCGCAGCCTTTGGTCAACCCAAAATTCAATATGTGGAAGGTCGATGTGTCGGGGGAGGAAGTGAAATCAATAGCGGACTTTATCATCGAACACCCTCGAATATTTTAGAACAATGGCGCACAGAATTTGAAGTAGACGCTTTAACCGAAGTTGATTTAATTCCTCATTTTGAAGCTTGTGAACAAGCGGTTAACGTCTGTTATTTACCAGGGAAAGCTCCAACAGCATCTTTAAAATTACACGAAGGTGCGATACGTTTAGGTTGGCAATCTTTAGAAGTTCCTCGATGGTTTCGTTATGAAGAATCTGATGAAACTTCCGTTCCCAAAGGAACTCGACAATCGATGACAAAAACCTTTATTCCTAGAGCGTTAAAAGCGGGATGTAAACTCTTAGCAAACACTCGGATTAACAGTCTTCAACAAACGGATAAAACTTGGATTTTAACAGGAACTCGTCAAGGGAATAATATCCCCGAAAATTCGATTAAAATTCAAGCCGAAACCGTATTTGTTTGTTGTGGTGCGATTCAAACTCCAGCCTTATTAAGACGAAGTGGAATTAAAAATAATATTGGTAATTCATTAAGAACGCACCCAACTGTTAAAATAATTGCTCAATTTAATGAGGATATTAACGCCTTAGATATGGGGGTTCCTGTCCATCAAGTCAAAGAATTTTCACCTCGATTTAGTTTCGGATGTTCGATTAGTTCTCCTCCCTATTTATCGGTGGGAATGACTGACCATCCTCAATATACAGAAACCGTTGAAAAACAGTGGCAAAACATGGCAATTTATTATGCTATGATTACTGGGGAAGGTTCGGGTACAGTCAGAAATATTCCCTTTTATCAAAATCCTTTTGTTCGCTATAAACTAACCTCTCAAGATTTAAAAGATTTATCAGAAGCGTTACAAAAATTAGCGTTATTATTGTTTGAAGCGGATGCAAAAATTCTCTATCCTAGTATTTCTAATACTTCTCCCTTGACCCATCCTCAAGATTTAAGTACAATAGCAGAAAAACTTCCGGTCAAACAAACAAATTTAATGACCGTTCATGTTTTTTCCTCCTGTCCAATGGGAGAAAATTTACAAAAATGTGCTGTTAATTCCTTTGGTCAAGTTCATGGATTCAATAATTTATATATTGCGGATGCTAGTTTACTTTGTACCGCACCAGGGGTCAATCCTCAAGGTTCAATTATGGCGATCGCTCGTCGAAATGCGTTAAAATTTTTAGATAAACTTTAAGGTAATGAACTAAATTAACCCCTTAACTCAGGAGTTTTACAAATGTCATCGCCGGACAAGCTGTTCCAATGGATTATAACCAATTATGAAGTCTTGTGTAATTAATTTTGTTGACCTACTTAATGCGGAATAATAAAATTATGGAATTAAAAACTAACCTTATTTTAGTTACAGGTGCATTAGGGTGGTTAGGAATTCGTTTAGTCGAATCATTGGTTAAAGGATTACCCGATTTTGACCCCCTGAATCAACCTCAAAATAACTTAAAAATTCGGTGTTTAATTTTACCAGAACAAGATGCAACCCTATTGCAAAGAATATCGGATAAAATTGAAATTTATCAAGGAGATTTAAGAAACCCTCAAGATTGTGATCGCTTTTGTGAAAATGCCGAAAATGCTATTTTATTTCATACGGCTGGAATTATTCACCCACAAAAAGTATCAGACTTTTATCAAATTAATGTAGAAGGAACAAAAAATCTATTAAATTCTGCGGTTTCTGCTAAGGTAAAACGAGCTATTATTGTATCCTCTAATTCTCCCTGTGGTTGTAATCCCCATCCTGATCATTTATTCGATGAAATCTCTCCTTATCATCCCTATATGAACTATGGACGATCAAAAATGTTGATGGAATTGGCGGTTAAAAACTATCAGCAACAGGGAAAAATTGAAACCGTTGTTATCCGTCCGCCTTGGTTTTATGGCCCCCATCAACCTCAACGCCAAACCCTGTTTTTTAAAATGATTCGAGATGGAAAAGGGCCGATTGTTGGCGATGGAAATAATCTCCGGTCAATGGCTTATGTCGATAATCTTTGTCAAGGATTATTATTAGCCGCTATCACGGAAAAAGCCAACGGAGAAACCTATTGGGTTGCTGATAAACGACCCTACTCTATGAATGAGATTATTGATACCGTTGAACGATTATTAGAAACAGAATTTCAACAAAATTGTGTTCATAAACGATTAAAATTACCGGGATTAGCCAGTGAAGTTGCTTTAGTTGTTGATGGAACATTACAAGCTCTAGGATTCTATCATCAAAAAATTCATGTTCTCTCAGAAATGAATAAAACCATTGCTTGTTCGGTTGCTAAAGCTCAACGAGAATTAGGTTATCGCCCTACAATTTCCTTAGAAGAAGGAATGCGAAGAAGCTTAACCTGGATTTTTGAAAATTATGGAGGATTAGATTAATCATGGTTAGCCATATTGTTGTCACAGAAGGATTAGTTTATCGGGAAGATTTTGCTCAATACTACTTTTTATCAAATTATTTTGAAGCGGTTTTACAACAAGTTTTAAAGCAGGTTCCTGTTGAGGAAAAAGTATTTATTTCTCCGGGTAATTCCTTTGATTGTCCTGAATCAGAAGAACAGTGTGCTGCAAAATATCTTTTACATTACCGTCCTGAACTCCAAGTTATTGTTCCTGACAATGTTAAAGATCGTCCCTATTTAGATACGTTTGATAATGCTAGATTATTAAAAAAATGGCTAGAACAACAGGAACAATGGCCTTTAGGAGAAGTGATTTTATATTGTAATCAACCCCATGCTTTACGAAGTCAGTTAATGTTTAAGCTGTGTGGTTATAACGTCCAAGAAGTTATTACTTCTTATCCTGAACTTGCAAATAGAACGATGCCACTACGTCTTATTTATTATCATTATTTACCTGCTAATTTGATTTACGAAGCGATTGCTTTAGTCTATGATTTAATTAAGGTGTTTCACTGGATTATTTGTTATAAAAACCTCTATCTATTAAAACCATGATTAAAAAAGGCTACTTCCTAGGAATTTTAATTGTTTCTATTGTTCTGAGTGTTATTATTTACTTTCCGATTATCAATTCTTTTTTTCTATCCGATGATTTTACCTGGATTTATCAAATTCAAACTCAAGGAATATTTGGAGTATGGACAACTGCACCCGATGTTTTTTTTAGACCGATAATTTCCATCCTTTTATTTTTAGATTATCAAATTTGGGGCTTAAATCCTGTAGGTTATCATCTGACTAATATTATCTTTCATGGAATCTGTAGTTTTTTTGTCTATTTGATTTCCTCTCAGCTATTAGTTCATAGTCATTTCTCTAAAAAAACAAGCCAATCCATTTCTATAATTGCAGGTTTTTTATTTCTAGTTTTACCCAGTCATGTAGAAGCAGTTACTTGGATTTCTGCACGTTCCGATGTAGTAGCAACTTGTTTTTTTCTAGCCGCCTTCAATAGCTATTTATATTACAAACATAACTCTAATAAGTTCTGGCTACTCAGTTCTTATGTCTGGTTTATATTCGCTTTACTTTCCAAAGAATCAGTCATTATCTATCCTGGATTAATTTTAGGGTATGAAATTTATCAATTTTTTCAAAATAAAAAACCTCTAAAGCAGCTTTATAAGGTGATGATTTTACCAATATTAATGGCTTCTATTTTTCCGATTTATTTAGGAATGAGATATTTAGGATTAAAGCAATTATTAGGTGGATATGGATCTCAAACTCATCTTAATTTTTCTGTCCCAATTATACTCAGGGGACTTGCTAGTAGCCTTAGAATTATCATACCTCCATTACCTCAATCTGGAGAAGTTCAATGGCAATGGTGTTTTCTCATCTTCATCAGTTTAGTTACGATTTTTGTGATTCAATATTTTCGGTTAGGGGGGATTTACCGAGAACAAGCTAAGTTATTGCTATTTCTAATCTATGCCTTTTTAATCTCAATGTTTCCCGTGATTAATATTAGAGTTTCACTGGGGGATACACAAGCTGAAAGAATTCTTTATTTACCGTCTGTTTTTTTCGTAATTCTACTGGTATTTATTATCAGTTTTCTGGTTAAAAAGAAACATACTATTATTTTTTTAGCAGTAATTTTTTCAATATTTTTGATAAAAAATATCTATATCGCTAATAAAAATTGGCAGATAGCTAGTCAAATTTCTCATCAGTTGATTAAAAGCATTAATGATCAGAGGGGAAATCAACCCGGATTACTTATTATTAATGTTCCCGATAATTTTAAAGGAGCTTACATTTATAGAAACGGTATTTATCACGCAGCACAACTATTTTCTATTCATAACATTAAGATAAAATTTTTGAATATTGCATCGTTTCACAATCTGCTGAGTCCTGAAAACCAACTCAAAGTTGCAGAAATTGAGCCCTATACTTATCAAATTCAATTAGTCGGTGAAGGAATTTATTTTATGAATGTTAGTTTACCTTTAGAACAAACGTTTAAACGAAAAAAATTTACTATTGAAAATTTTAATTTTAAAACTCATCAATCTTATCAAATTAAAATTAAAAACAATATTCCCATTGAGCAAATTTTCTATTATTCTCAAGGTCAACTTTTACCTGTTCCACACCGCAAGCTAAGTTCAACCTTTACGAATGGGTAAATTTCGTTTATGATACGACAAAACAAATGGTGTTGAGGACAAACAGAACTTTATGAAGCACTTAATTACGGGAGGATCGGGGTTTTTAGGAAATTTAATTGCCCGTCGATTATATGAACGGGGAGAAGACGTTAAAATTTTAGATATTTGGGAAGATCCGACCCGTCCCCCAGAAATTGAATTTATTAACTGTGATATTTGCGATCGCACTGGGGTTGCAAAAGCGATGGAAGATATTGATATTGTCCATCATAATGTGGCTTTAGTTCCCTTAACAAAATCTGGTAATAAATTCTGGGAAGTCAACGTTGAAGGAAGCAAAATCGCCGCCGAAGAAGCGGTAAAAGCCGGAGTCAAAAGCTTTATTCACATGAGTTCTAGCGCTTTATTTGGTGAGGCTGAATGTCCGATTACAAATGATACCCCGACAAAAGCTGTTGAGATTTATGGACGAGCAAAATTAGCTGGAGAATTAGCAGTTAGAGACATTTGTGATCAAGCGGGTTTACCCTTAATTGTGATTCGTCCCCGGACAATTTTAGGAGAAGGCAGATTAGGAATTTTTCAGATATTATTTGAATGGATTCAAGAAGAAAAAAACGTTTATGTAATTGGGAGTGGGAACGTTAAATTTCAGTTTGTTCATGCTCATGATTTAATGGATGCCTATCTTCTAGCCCTTGATTTAGGTCAACCCGGAATCTATAATGTCGGAACCGATCGCTTTGGCACGTTACGAGAAGGATTAGAACATTTAATTGAATATGCAGGAACAGAGTCTCAAGTTAAAAGTTTACCCACTGGATTAACCATTGGAACCTTACAACTGTTAGACTGGATGGGGTTAAGTCCTCTCGCCCCTTGGCATTATTTAACCTATCACAAAGAATTTTATTTTGATGTAGATCCCCTGCTAAAATTAGGCTGGAAACCAAAATATTCTAATGATGAAATGTTCCGAGAAAGTTATGATTGGTTTCAAAAGAACTATAATCAACTGCAAGCGGAAAAAGCAGGTTCAGCCCATCGGCGCCCCGTCAAAGAAAAATTACTTTGGGTGTTAAAACAACTCTCCTAACTTAATGGTAGGGTGCGTAAGCCCAGCGCACGCGCCATCTAACATTTTAAGGATGATTAAGAATAATTCAATCTCCTATTCTAATAACAAATCGTGAACAATATCAACTCAGCTAATTGGATTTCATGGAGTTTAGTTTTAATTGCGGCTATGAACACAGGAATTGGCAATTTATTGCTTAAAAAATCTCGACTAGAAGCTCCTGATCCCAGTATACTCACTCTATTATTATCTCCTTGGTTTATGGCAGCAATCCTAGTCTATGGAATTAACTTAATTGTCTTTGCTAAAGCCTTAGATCGCTTACCTGTTTCCATTGCTTATCCTGTCTTTGCTGCCATTGGTTTTAGCTTAGTTGCATTGATGGGAAGCTTATTTTTAGGAGAGCGTGTTGGATTAAATCAAATGATAGGATTAAGCTTTATTGTGGCTGGAATTGTGATTATGTCTCGTTAAAATCAAAAATACTGTTGAACTCATTAGACTAAACTGTGAGGAGTTAAACCATTCATGAAACCAGCAAATCAAGACCATTATTCGGGTGATTCTACTTCTGTATTAGAGACAATTTCTGAGACGACTGATCCTTTATTTAAACCAACTCCATCTAAAACTATTCCCCCCCTAATTAAACTTCTGCGTCCCCACCAATGGACAAAAAATTTATTCTGTTTAGCCGGACTTTTGTTTGGGGGTAGACTATTACAACCCCAGAGCATTTTGCTATCAGGATTAACGGTAATTTTTTTCTCAGCAATGGCATCAGCCATTTATATTTTTAATGATATTCAAGATCGAGAACGCGATCGCCAGCATCCGAAAAAAAAGTATCGTCCCCTTGCGAGTGGTCAAGTTTCAGTTAAAATGGGGTTAGCGATCGCAATTCCTTTAGCAATCATTTCCCTATGGGGTGCATATTTTTTAGGAATTCCCACATTAATTTGCATTTTACTTTACGCTATTAACAATATTGCTTATTCTCTCAAACTCAAAAATATAGCTTTATTTGATGTTAATTGTATTGCCTTTGGATTTGTATTAAGGCTATTAGCCGGAATTTATGCGTTAGGAGATATGCCGACGGCTTGGATTGTTTTATGTACCTTTTTTCTAACTTTATTTTTAGGGTTTTCTAAACGGCGTTCTGAACTTTTATCTCTCTTGCATTTTCAAAACCATCAAGACAGTTTAGAGTCTGAAAACCTAACTCAAGACAATGTAAAATCAGCACCGTTAGAACGCTCTTATTTACACTTATTTTATCAACGGGGAAGAAAAAACCAACAACGTCCAGTTCTCTCTCAATACACCTTACCTTATTTAGATTCTCTGCTCAATAGCACAGCAACAATGACCATTATGTGCTATGCTTTATTTACAATAACATCAGGTAAAAATCCTTCTTTAGTGATTACTGTTCCGATTGTTTATTATGCCGTAATGCACTATAAATGGTTAGTTACAGTTTTAGCTGAGGGAGAAGAACCCAGCCGTATTTTAATTCAAGATCCTACGATTAAATGGAGTTTATTAATTTGGTTAATTTCTTATTTAGCAATCCTGTATTTTAAGATTGATTTATTTCATTAATTTGATGACAATCGATCCAAATACTATCTCTGAATAATAAAAGTCGATCAGACATTAAAACAAAATTCAAATTCTTAAATAACTGGCTGTAGGACTCAGTGGCAAAAGCACGAGAGTTTGTTTCTGCAAATCTAATTCAATACCCAAAGCTTCTAAGGGGATAACGCCCAATAACGGATCTGCTCCTGCGGGCAATTCTATGCACTCAAAAGTTGCGTCTCTTCCCATTAATGAAATTTTTGCATCTTCAAAAATGCGTGCCGTACCGATACCAGTTGTCGTTGCTACAGGTACTGTTTTCAGAAGTTTTAAACCGAGTTGAGCGATCGCATCCTGCGGCAAGCATAAAGTAGTTGCTCCCGTATCTACCAGCACATCTTTTATTGTAATAGAACGGACTCGATCAGCAGGAATTAGATTATCTTCCGCCTTACCTTGGTCTAGCCGATTTGTGATTGTCAACGTTGTGGTAATTTTTCCCATTGGTTCTTTGATAGTTGATGTCATGATTATATCTCTCGGTAGCATTTTAGATTGATTACAACTTTCACGGAAAAGAGCGATCACGCCCGATTGAACATCATTTTACCATATCTATTGTACCTAGCCTGTAGGGGCGGGTTCGCCTGAATATTTGACAGCCATCAACAAATTATAAAAACCCGCCCCAACCCCACCGAAAAATTAACAATTAATTCAATTTAATGGTTATTCAGTGATAGTGATTTGGGATTATTTTTTGGATGGGGGCGGGTTTATTAAGATTATCGGTGGGTGACATAATTTATCGGTGGGGGCGGGTTTATTAAGGTTATCGGTGGGTGACATAATTTATCGGCGAACCCGCCCCTACAAATTTTACCCATTACCCATTACCCATTATTACCGTAGACGTTTTTCATCTTCTCTACGTCTGCGATCGCGCCATTCTGCGAGGGTTAAATAAATCACACCCCCGGTAAAAATTAGCAGCAGCGAGAAAGCAACCAGTACCAAAATATCAACAATTGTCAACTGTTGTAAAACTTCCATAGGTCAATTCAAAAAGCAGTTTTTATCTATTTTAATTCAAAATGTAGGATAGATGACATCAGTTTATTGATAATCACCCCTCCTACACCCCAGAAACCGAGTTTTTACTGTTTAAACCGCAGGTAACTCATCTAAAATGGTAAACCGAACATGATTAATGGCTAAGGTTCCCACAGAGACTTTTTCTCGGTCAACATCAACCCCTTGATTTGTTAATCGTTGAAAGCGGATTCCTTTGCCAATTTCAATATGATACCAAGCTAATCCCATAAAAAACCGCAACGGATAGGGCCCTCCTTCTTGAATATCATCCGGGTTTGATTCCATGGGAACCCAACCGAAACCCGGAATATAAAATTCCAACCAAACATGATTATATTCAGGTTCTAAAGAAACCCCTCGACGGTCAGCAAATTGCGGACATTTATACCGTCCAATGGTGCGACAAGCAATGCCATTTAATCGGGCTAAAGCTAATAAAACCCCCACATATTCCCCACAAGAACCAATCCCTCGCTTCAAAACCACATCAGGATTTTCAATCTTAGAAGTCAGACTATAGGATAACTGATCATAAACATAATTGCGAATACTTAAAAGTTGCCGTAAAAAATTTGTTTCATGGCGAATCGCAGCTTGTGCTGCTTCTTGAACAATAGCCGTATTCATCGCTAAATGATCATCATCGACTAAATATTTTTGGGGGAAATCCGGTGACAAACGAGGAATATTTTCCACCTGACGAGGATTAATTTGATATTTAATACTTCTAACTTCCAACACAGCTTTCCAACCAAAAATTAAACGTTCTGTTGAAGTTAACGGATTAAATCGGAAAACCGCGACTTTTTCCCCCTCTTCAATTTCTTCCCTAAAGGGAATCCCTATATAAGATACCTGTAAAACTTTTTGCCGTTTCGTATTAGACGGTAAGGCAATTCGCCATTCCAAATCTTCAATGTAAACCGCATCTAACGGTTCTAACTCTTCTACATAAGACATCTCGATCAAATAGCCATTAGATGTGGCATAATGCTCAGATTCATTATAATAGAAAGATAAGGGATGAATAAACGTGCGATCGCGTCTTGCTAATTCAAATTGTTCATAGGAACTGGGATTATCTCGAATATAAAGCTCATCCCCAGCATAGGCAACATAAAGAACTTCCTCACCCGTTTCAGGATCAGTATAAAAGGTTAATCCCGTGGGAGATTCAAAGGGCGTTAATACACTAAATCGCGTTTCTCCCGTTCCCCGTTCTAAACAATAAACCGTTTGTTCTTCTCGATCACAAACCCATAATTCCTCATTTTTAATCGTGAGATTTTCCACCCCAATTCCTGGGGAATGGAAGCGGGTAATTTCCTGTCGGGTATTGCGACTATAAACTAAAATAGAAGCCAGTCGATCACAAGCTAAATAAAGGGTAGATTCCCAAACCGCAATTCCGGTGACAGCATCAGGTAATTCCAAAAACAATTTAGGCTCAAGATTAACAATAGAATTCCCTGCAATCACCTGGGGAGCATAATAAACTTCTCGACCGCGAGTAAACCACAACGTATTATCCCAAAAAGCTAAACCTGTAACATCTCTAAATGCTAAAGTTAAATCAGGATTAACCACCGTTGCATTATCGGTTTTGGGGTCAATTTTAAGTAAAAATCCCCGTAAGGTATCAACGGCAAATAAGGAATTTTCTACCCCAATTAACCCATATAAAGCAGAAACCCCCATCGGTCGAATTGTCCGGGGTTTAAAACCCGTATTTTGCCCCAAAGTTGGTGAGTTAAGATTCATAGAAATTGTCATGGTGATAAAATAGCGATCTTCAGTGCGTGTATGAGGTCAAACTTCAGATTAACCATCGGAAACAAAACCAAGCCTTTCCTCAAATCCGATTTCACCTCAAACATTTAAGATTAAGCACAGATTTTGACAACTTTCGCAGGAACATTGGATACAATAGTTCTGTCAAGAAATGCTACTCTGCTAATCGGTGAGCTTCATTGATTATGGCTAGGCCAATGTTTTTCCTCCACCGTGCAACACTTGGACTAACGTTACTGTTGCAAATCATTTTGGGCAATAGTTTAATTGTACCCATCGCCCATTCAGCATCTTTACCTCCTATTGAGGGAGATGGACAGCAGGGAATCACTCGCCGACAGGGGGACAGGGCTCAGAACTCTGAACCCTCCTCGCCCACGGGTAATTCACCCTTTACGAATTGGAATGCCTTTACCCCACCCCAACGGGGTGTACCGGGGCGTCGGGAAGGGGGTGGAACTCGGGGTGGAGATTGTCCCAGTCCAGTGACTGCCTTAATTCCAGAGTCTACAATGGGGCGCACCGCGTCGAAGCAACCTGCCTTTTTTCTTTATATTCCAGGGACACTCGATCAAAAGGTAACTGAATTTGAAATTACTGATGAAACCGATAAAACCCTCTATAAAACCACCTTTTCCCTCAATATTGATCGCCCTGGAATTGTGGGAATTCAATGGTCTCCTAACTCTAAATTTATTACTTTAGAAGACAATAAAAATTATCGCTGGTATCTGACTATTAAATGTGATGTCAGTGATTCTTCAAAAGATATTCTTGTAAGTGGATGGATTAATTCAGCCACTTTAACGAATGAGCAAAAACGTCAATTAGAAGAAACTCAAGATCCCTTAGAAAAGCTTAAAATCTATGTTCAACAGGGGCTTTGGTATGAAACAATGGCAACTTTAGCTACCTTACGATTGGAACAATCCAGAGATGTAGTGATTAAAAATCAATGGAATCAACTCTTACAATCTATTGGTTTTGATCCGGCTTTAAAAGAAACTCAAAATGAAAAAAATAAAGCTCAGACAATTCTTGATGCGCCTATTTTAAAAATTCAAATCAATTAATTCAGACTCTCTTTAAAAACCGGGATTTTGACTCTAATTTTAGAGAGAAAAATTCAGATATTTTTTCAGAAGCCCGATTTTTGGGGGATTGTGTGTATTAATCCCGACCGTATTAAGTTTTACTCCTATTCACTTTTGCCTGTTTTCTAATCTAAACTAGACTAACCTAGTTAGCCACCAACTCCATCGTTCACCAAAAGTAGGCATTTTATGGGTAGGAGTGAAAATCTGATTCATTTTCGTCAGTGTGGAGTGATTTTAACCAGTACCCTATTGCTGGTTTTATCCCTATTTTCTCGTCAAGGTCTTTCTCAAAATTCTTCAGTGTTAACCTCGGTTTCAGAGGAAACCCCAGATTCTCTAACAACCGATAACCAGATCATATCGGTTAAATCAACTGCATTCCTTCGCCCTTCAACCCTGACTTTCTCTGAACTCGCTTATGTCCCTCCACTTCCTCCGTTAAAACCCTTAAATTGGGGAGAAGTCTCAACACAAAGTGATCATTCTCGTTCCTTTGCTACGACTGGGGAGTTGTGCGATCGCCAAAATTGTCCGACTTTGGCCCAAGGCGGATCAATTAATATTCCGCCCCAAGTTCCCCAACCCGATCCCAACAAAGATCGATTTTTACCACGACCTCCCATTCCGCCTAAACCGGAACCCCCCAATAACCCAGAGTTACAACCCACTCCCACTCCTAGCCCAACGCCGAACCCACCCACAGATGAAACCCCCATTCCCGTTCAAAAAATTAACGTTACAGGGAGCACAATTCTCACTTCAGAGGAAATTCAAACCTTAGTTACCCCCCTAGAAAATCGTTCTGTGACTCTGACGGAACTGCGGGAACTCGCCGATAAAATTACAGCGATTTATTTAGAACGAGGTTACATTACCTCTAGGGCTATTGTTCCTGAACAAACCATTAACAATGGCATTGTTGAGATTCAGGTGATTGAAGGAACCTTAGAAAATATTGAAGTTGAAGGAATCAAACGCCTCCATCCCTCTTATATCACCAGTCGCATTCGTTTAGGTGCGGAAAAACCCCTCAGTACCGCCGCCTTAGAAGATCAATTGCGACTGTTACGGATTAATCCCTTATTTGAAAGCGTAGAAGCCAGTTTAAGGGCGGGAACCCAAGAAGGCCAAAGTATTCTAATTGTTCGAGTTGTGGAAGCACCGCCTTTCGGGGTGAGTCTGAATATTGATAACTATTCCCCCCCCAGCATTGGTTCTGAGCGTATGGGAATTAGTGTGCGTCATCTTAACCTAACAGGTCGGGGAGACTTTCTGGGACTATCCTACAATACGACTCGCTTAATTGCGGATGGTGAATCAGATATTATCGACGCTTTGTATAGTATTCCCATCAACCCCATGAACGGAACGATACAATTGCGAGTCCAACCTTACCAAAACCGCATTATTCAAGATCCGTTTGATGCGTTGAATATTGAAGGAAAATCTCAACGTTATGAAATTAGTTATCGTCAGCCGATTATTCGTAACCCTATCACCGAATTTGCGTTATCCTTTGGTTTTGCCTATCAAGATAGTCAAACCCTTTTAGATAATAACGGAGAACCTTTTGCATCCGGGCCAGATAGTAACGGGTATACGCGCACCAGTGTTTTGAAGTTTGGACAAGATTATGTAATTCGAGATACGGAAGGGGCTTGGGCTTTGCGATCGCAATTTAACCTGGGTTTAGATATTCTCGGCGCTACGGATGTGAGTACACCCAATGCTTCCTTTTTGAGTTGGTTAGGTCAAGTCCAACGAGTACAACGACTAGGGGAAGATAATCTATTAATTGCTCAAGGAGATATTCAACTATCGGCTGATCCGTTATTTCCTTCCCAACAATTTGTGATTGGAGGAGCTTTATCTTTAAGAGGATATCGTCAAAATGTCCGGGCTGGGGATAATGGCTTTCGGATTTCCCTCGAAGATCGAATTACCCTGGATCGAAATCAAGACTCTGAACCTGTGTTTCAACTGGCGCCCTTTATTGATTTTGGTGGGGTTTGGAACAATGACAGAAATCCCAACCGCATTATTGGTAAAACCTTTTTAGCAGGTGCAGGATTAGGTGTAATTTGGGAACCCGTTTCAGGGTTAAATCTCCGCCTTGATTATGGTCTTCCCCTCATTGGTATCAATGATCGAGGCAATAATATTCAAGATGATGGAATTTATTTTAGTGTTATTTATACCCCTTAATCCCCGTAGGGGCGGGGTTTCCCCAGCCTAACTCAGCTATCAGATGATTAAGCTATTTTCTCAATTGATTAAATTCTGCTTCACTAATTCCCATTTGCTTCAAAATTTGGGACAATAGCCAACCACCTATTTCAGTATTCCCATGAATTGGGATTGTTGTTGCTCGTCCATCTGGATGTTGCCAACGAGCATGACTTCCTTTGGGCTCTCCTGTACTTAGGGTGATAACGCACGCTTATAATCCCGTCCTGTAAAGCTTTCCAGCCTTCATGATGGGAAAAAATTGTATCATAAAATACTTTTTACACCCTGCATTCGGGAGAGCCAACCTGAGCCAGTTTTATTGGCTCAGATTTTGGCAAGGATTAGCTGTCTGGGTCGTGTTCATCAGACTCCGGTTTCTTCTACTCCTTCCTAAAATTGGCGAAGGTATTGTTCAAGAAACCGGGTTTTTGATCCTCTGGTGATCTGATAATTTTGCAAAAATTAACATTTAACGGGGTGAGTTTTGATCCAGGGGTTTTTGATGGTTTTTCCTGAAAATAATCCGTACAATTGCTTAGTGTTTTTTTGAAAAAATTCCTCAATTACACCCGAAAGATTTAATATTCATCAAAATTTTACCCAAGGAAACCCTTGGTTAAGACTCCTAACCCTCTTGGATCTGGGGTGATCATTGGGGGTAACTTTTTTACCGTTGCAGACACTTCTATTTTATTTTTTTGCTTATTGTAACTATTTTTATAAAAATAGTTGTATAAAATAAAAAATATTTTTCAAATAAAGCTTGAACCTGATTCTGAGTTGATTAAATTAAAATAATTTTTTAATAAACGATAAAGCTTGATTTTATAGCTCAATCCATTAAACTTGCCCCTTTATTTTCTGGGGTAGTTATGCCAATAATGGCTGTATCGAACCAGAAAACCCACTGCTCCAGCAGTCAACCGTCAACAGTTTTTAATAAAAACCGATTAAGGAGAAGCCAGCGTGAAATTAGCAGTCTACGGTAAAGGCGGAATTGGTAAATCAACCACAAGCTGTAATATCTCAGCCGCTTTAGCCAAACGAGGTAAAAAAGTCCTGCAAATTGGCTGCGATCCCAAACACGACAGCACCTTTACCCTCACAGGATTTTTAATCCCCACGATTATTGATACCTTGCAAGAAAAAGACTTTCATTACGAAGATATTTGGCCAGAAGACGTGATTTATAAAGGCTATGGGGGTGTCGATTGCGTAGAAGCAGGTGGCCCTCCAGCAGGTGCAGGATGTGGCGGTTACGTTGTGGGAGAAACCGTCAAACTCCTCAAAGAACTCAACGCCTTTGACGAATACGATGTAATTCTGTTTGACGTCTTAGGGGACGTGGTTTGTGGTGGGTTTGCTGCCCCTCTCAACTATGCCGACTATTGCGTCATTGTCACCGATAATGGCTTTGATGCCCTATTTGCTGCCAACCGCATCGCTGCCTCAGTCCGCGAAAAATCCCGTACCCACCCTTTACGATTAGCAGGATTAATCGGAAATCGCACCTCCAAACGGGATTTGATTGAAAAATATATTGAATCCGTTCCCATGCCTGTTTTAGAGGTATTACCCTTAATCGAGGACATTCGGGTGTCCCGCGTTAAAGGAAAAACCTTATTTGAGATGGCCGAAAGTGATCCATCCCTCAACTACGTTTGTGATTATTATCTGAATATTGCCGATCAACTGCTGTCACAACCCGAAGGAGTAGTTCCTCAAGACGCGCCAGATCGGGATTTATTCACCTTGTTATCAGATTTTTATCTAAATCCGACTCAACCCCTTGTTCAAAGTCAGGAAGATGAGCTAGACCTGATGATGGTTTAATATGTCTAGCTATCTCAGGATGAGGATATAGAGGTTATGGCTTTCTTCAAAGACTTTACCACCGCGCTTAAAGATAAGTGGTTGCAATATTACCAAGCCAATCGAGAGTGGCTGGTACTGCAAATGGATTTGAATTCAATACCGACCCCCGATGGGGGTCGAAGACCCGCCTCCTCCCTCATTTTGGGAACGATCAACGCGCTTGACCCAGAGGCAGCCCAACTCATGTTGCCCTTTTCTAAACTCAATCCAGATCCTGAAAAACTGATTGATGTTTTAGGGCTGAATTTTGATCCCGATATAGCGTTGGACATTAGGCCTACCCCAGGAGAATCTCCAACGGTAGTTGTTCCAACGCCAACTCCGGTTCCTCCGGCCCCTCCAGAGACACTGAATTTAGAGGAGGAAGTGACTCTGGTAGAACAACCCAATATAGCGGGTGCTGCCGTGGCCGTTGCCAGTGCTGCCGCTGTTGTTGGAGGGGCTGCGGTGATTGCCGATACCCTGGATGACTCCGATGAACTCGAGCTTGATACCGAAGAAGAAATCACCATCGATGAGATGGGCCTGGATGATTCCGGCATGGATGATGATTTCGGAATGGATGATCTGGATGCAGAGGCAATGGAGGACACTGATGTCGATGGGGATCTGGATTTAGATATCGACACAGAGACGGCTAGCGTAGCCGAGGAAGACTTTGATCTAGGGTTGGAGGATGAATCAGAAGCCGTCGGTGCTGATGACCTAGACATGGGCTTAGATTCCGATGAGATGGGTGCTGATGACCTGGACATGGGTTTAGACTCCGATGAGATGGGTGCTGATGACCTAGACATGGGCTTAGATTCCGATGAGATGGGTGCTGATGACCTAGACATGGGTTTAGATTCCGATGAGATGGGTGCTGATGACCTAGACATGGGTTTAGATTCCGATGAGATGGGTGCTGATGACCTGGACATGGGTTTAGACTCCGATGAGATGACATCCGATGATTTCGATTTGAGCTTAGATTCGCAAACGGAATCGGCTGAATTAGACATTGATACCGAATCTGATGTCTGGGACGACAACGTTAATACGGAACTGGGTGAAGACACGGAGACAAGCGATGATATCGATTTTGGTTTGGAATCCTCCGATGATCTGGGTTCAGATGGAATGGACGATCTCAGCTTAGAGTCGGAAGTTTTAGCCGCAGATGACTTGGATGGAGAAATCAGCCTAGAAGCTGACGACCTTGGTTCTGATGATTTAGGAGGGTTGGAATTAGAAGATACAGATTCAAGTCTGGATGATGATTTGGGTGATTTAGGATTGGAAGATAACTCTTCCGATGGCCTGGATCTCGATACCGGAGATAATTTAGACGATTTAGGATTAGGGGATGATGATTTTTCATCCGATGATTTAGGGGATTTTAATCTCGACGATATGGGTGATTTAACAACTGGAGATATGGACGATATTGATATCGACGGATTAACCGGTTCTTCAGATGATGACGAAATTTCCCTGTCGGATTTTAAATAATTTCCCGGTTTAGTTTCCCTAATTCTTAATCGAGATTAGACTTTGAATCCGCAGGATTTTAAGTCATGGATAGTCTTGTCAAATTTTGATTCACTAACATTCGATTAAGAGGAAAAAATTATGACCGTTGCTCAACCACAACCGGAAGGGTTAACCTTTGAGTGTGAAACTGGAAATTATCACACCTTTTGTCCGATTAGTTGTGTCGCTTGGTTATACCAAAAAATTGAAGATAGTTTCTTTTTGGTAATTGGCACAAAAACCTGTGGCTATTTCCTGCAAAATGCAATGGGGGTGATGATTTTTGCTGAACCCCGGTATGCCATGGCGGAATTAGAAGAAGGGGATATTTCTGCTAAACTCAATGATTATGATGAATTAAAGCGGTTGTGTTTACAAATTAAACGAGATCGCAATCCCAGTGTAATTGTTTGGATCGGCACTTGCACCACTGAAATTATTAAAATGGATTTGGAAGGATTAGCGCCGAAATTAGAAGCAGAACTGGGAATTCCGATTGTGATTGCACGGGCTAATGGCTTAGATTATGCTTTTACTCAAGGGGAAGATACGGTATTAGCCGCAATGGCAGCCCGTTGTCCTAATAAAGCTCCAGTGGCAGAAACAGAAAAACATGAACGGAATGCCATTCAAAAGTTATTGCATTTTGGCAAGAAAAAAGAAGATGTGGTTCAAGAAGAATCGGAATATGCTGACCATCCACCCTTAGTTTTATTTGGGTCTTTACCTGATCCCGTTGTGACGAATTTAACCTTAGAATTAAAGAAACAAGGGATTAAAGTTTCGGGGTGGTTACCTGCCAAACGTTATACAGAATTACCTGTGTTAGAAGAAGGGTATTATGTGGCTGGAGTTAACCCATTTTTATCTCGGACGGCTACCACTTTAATGCGGCGTCGTAAGTGTAAATTAATTGGTGCACCATTCCCCATTGGCCCCGATGGAACCCGTACTTGGATTGAAAAAATCTGTTCTGTTTTTAATATTCAACCCAAAGGTTTAGAGGAACGAGAAGCGCAAATTTGGGCAGGTTTGGAAGATTATATCCAGTTAATTCGGGGTAAATCGGTATTTTTCATGGGGGATAATTTATTAGAGGTTTCCTTAGCAAGATTTTTAATTCGGTGCGGGATGACCTGCCCAGAAATTGGCATTCCTTACATGGATAAACGCTATCAAGAAGCGGAGTTAAAACTGTTAGAAAAAACCTGTCAGGAGATGGGTGTTCCGTTACCGAGAATTGTAGAAAAACCGGATAATTACAATCAAATTCAACGAATTTATGAGTTAAAACCCGATTTAGTAATCACCGGAATGGCTCACGCCAACCCCTTAGAAGCACGGGGTATTAATACGAAATGGTCAGTAGAGTTTACCTTTGCTCAAACTCACGGGTTCACCAATGCACGGGATATTCTGGAGTTAGTCACTCGTCCGTTACGTCGGAATAACAGTCTCAAGGATTTAGGTTGGGATAAGTTAGTTAAGGAAGACGCGAAGGTTTAATTGCTTTAGACAATGGATTAGTATAATAAAAAGGGTGATCGAATGCGATCGCCCTTTTTGTTGTTTATAATAAAAATATTCATATCCTTAAAAAAATAGATCAATTATGACAAATTCTCCAAATGAAAAACTAAAATTGAATAATGAAAAGGATGGTATTCAAGATGAGACAGATATTGATTTAGAAGATTTTGATGATGACAATATAATTGAAGCAGATGATGAAGGAATTAATGAACCATTTGATCCAACTAAAATTAGAGTTGATACTCGACCAATGACCATCGACCTTATGCTCAACCGAATTAAACATGGAGAGCTTGAACTTTCACCTGATTTTCAGCGTAAAGAAGTTTGGACTGATGTTGCTAAAAGTAAATTGATTGAGTCTATTCTGATTCGTATTCCTTTACCTGCTTTTTATATTGATGCTACTAATGAAGATAAATGGATAGTTATAGACGGATTACAACGATTAACAGCACTAAAACAATTTATCCTAGAACCTGATTCTAATGATAATCAATTAGGGAAAAATAAATTAAAGTTAACTAAGCTAGATTATCTAAAAGATCTTGAATGCAAAACTTATGATGAACTTCCTCGTAAATATCAGCGTCGTATCCTTGAAACTCAGTTACTATTATATGTGATTGAAGAAGGTACACCTACTGAAGTTAAGTACAGTATATTTAGACGAATTAATACGGGTGGAGTTCCTCTATCACCCCAAGAACTTCGCAACGCACTTAATCAAGGAAAAGCCACTAAATTATTAGCTAAATTAACGGCAATAGACGAGTTTAAAAAAGTTACAAAACTCGATCAATCTAAAAGGCAACAAAGAATGATTGATCAGGAGTTTGTCTTGGGATTTTTAGCCTATACACTCAATAATTATTATGATTTTCCTAAATCAAAAAGTAGAGATGAATTTTTTCATAAAACAATGGAGAAGATTAATAAAACTTTATCAGAGAATCAGATCAAGGAGATCGAATTTAATTTTAAACGTGCGATGGTTGCAGCTTATGATATTTTTGGAGAAGGAGCTTTTCGGAAAAAACCTAAAAGTGGTTCTAAGCATAACCCCATTAACCAGGCTTTATTTGAAGTTTGGTCTGTCAGTCTCAGTCAACTTAGTAACTTGGATTTAGAAAAACTTAAAGAAAGAAAAGAAATTTTAATCAATCAATTTATTAATCTAGTAGAAAATGATTCTGAGTTTTTTAGATCAATTTCTCAAGCTGCTGAAAAAGTAACAGTTAGGTTTAGTAAAGTAGAACAATTAATTCAAGAGGTACTAGGATGATTCATTCCCTAAAGTTGGAAAATTTTAAATGTTTTCAAGAACAATCACTTCAGTTTAAATCTTTGACGCTACTTTCGGGTCTGAATAGCACTGGTAAATCGTCTGTGTTACAGTCCTTACTACTTTTACGCCAATCTTATCAACAAGATTTATTACCCGAAAAAGGATTAGCATTGAATGGAGATTTAGTATGTATAGGTACAGCCAAAGATGCTTTATTCGAGGATGCAGAAGAAGATGCAATTGGTTTTACAATTACCTGGAATAATGAACTTCAAGGAAAGTGGCATTTTAATTATAATGAAGTTGCAGATGTTCTCGATTTAACTTCATCTGAAGTGACTTCTGAAATTTATCAATCCAATCTGTTTAATGACAATTTTCACTATCTACAAGCTGAACGTATTGGCCCTCGTGCCTATTTAGAAATGTCAGACTTTCAGGTGCAAATACATAAGCAAATTGGTACTAGAGGCGAATATACAGCACATTTTTTAGCTCTCTATAAGTCTGATTCTATTCCTAATAGTGTGCTTAGTCATCCATCTGAACAATCATCAAAACTAGGATTTCAGGTTCAAGCATGGATGGGAGAAGTTAGCCCTGGAACACAAATTACAATTAATAATAATCCACAACTAGATTTAATTAATTTACAATATTCTTATGACCTGAGTAATCAACGTCGTGCTACTAACGTAGGTTTTGGAATTAGTTATGTTTTACCAATTCTTGTAGCTATATTATCCTCCAAACCGGGTACATTAATATTAATAGAAAACCCTGAAGCTCATCTTCATCCTAAAGGACAAGCAAAAATGGGTGAATTATTAGCTTTAGCGGCAAGTTGTGGGGTTCAAATTGTTATAGAAACCCATAGTGATCATATTGTCAATGGGGTTCGCCTTGCTGTTCATGATGGTAAAATTAAACCAGAAGATTTTCAGTTACACTATTTTCAACGACAAGATAAAAATGGAGCATTTATGACAGAAGTAATATCTCCAAGAATTGATCGTAATGGCAGTTTCGATGAATGGCCAGATGGCTTTCTCGATCAGTGGGAACAAAGTTTAATTGCTTTACTTAAACCCAGGAGTGTGTCATAGATGAATCTGGAAATGGTATTAAATGAACTATCCCTGAAAAATCGTGCTGATAGTATTCAGGAAGCTCAAGAATGGATCTTAAATTTAGTAAATACCGCACTACTAGCGATTGATATTTCTGGTATGACTAAGGGGGTACTTCGCGCTGATCAAAATTCATATACAAGTTTAATAGCCGATAATTATTCTATACTAAATTGGTGTGCTGATAAAAGCGTAGACCCCACTAAAAGAGTTTTTCTTCTCAGTTCTATTAAAATCCCTTTTGAAGCTGAAATCAATAATCCAGACATTCAATCAAAACAATTAAGTTCAGAGTTTTTTTATGAAGAAGAATCCTCTAAAGGTCTGGGATGGGCTTTTCTTCTGGATACACTTGCTGTTAGTTTACCTTCTGATGGAAGATGGAAAAATAGCCATTTAAAATTAGTAGTTGAAGAATTAGATGATAGTGACAATCTGATTTCAACAACTGTTGATGTTATTCATGCTAGTCAAATTAGTCATGTTATTGGTCACACTACTTGGTTACAAAAACGTCTTGAATTAAGTGTAAGTAGTAGCGAAGAGCTTTGGGAACGTAAAGATGAGTTATTCCCTCATCTAAAATTTTGTGATCACGTTGAGCAACAAATCAAAACTCTTTTAGTGGGTGATCCAATGTTTAAACAAGTTAAGAAGAAGTTATTTGAGCTTGAAGAAGCTGCTAACAATTGGAAAGAAGGTTTTTTTGATTACGATAATCTTCCAAGTAAAGCGTCTCCAGAAAGTGAATCTAGGTTAAATAAATTTGAGAAAGAACTGACTTTTAGGTGTCCTGATCATACAAAAAAAACTTTTACTTTGCACCTTAGAATGACACCTGGTGATTGGAGGCTCTATTTTTTTCCTTCTAAACTTGGACAAATCCTTATTGGATATATTGGGCGTAAAATACAGTAATAATTAATTTAGCCAAATAACTTTATTTAAGCGGTTAAGAAATGATCCAAGAATTTAATGTACTTATTGAGAAAGATTCAGATGGTTATTTTGTGGCATCAGTTCCTACTTTAAAAGGTTGTCACACACAAGCAAAATCTTTAGATGAGCTTAGGTCACGAATTCAAGCAGCAATAGAACTTTGCTTAGAATTTGATAACACTGAACATGAACTCTTAATTTAAGATTACTCAACTTTAACTAAAAATTCATATTCAAACCCTTTATAATTAGAATCTAGTTGTAACGTATATTCTCCGGTTAGGAGAAGTTTATTAGAAAAAACTTTTGTATCGGGTGTAATACCCAGATTATCTGTTAATAATTCACCATTGGGACTCATTACCATTGGGAAGACAGATTTATAATTTTCAATCGTTAAAGTTTGACCTGCGATCGCTGTAATTTTATAATTGTGACTTCCGCCGCCAATAATTTTTCCCTGAACTAACGCTGCATTTCCACCGGGTAAAAACTCAATATTTTTTTCCACTATCGAACAACTGCTCTCGGTGCGACTTTTTGCAATCCATCCACTCACAGGATTATTAATTTTAAACCATCCGTTTTTTTCTTCAATTACAAAAACAAAAGTATTATTATTCAATTGACCAACAATATTACCCTCTGTTACTTCTGGTGTTGAACGAACGTTCAATGGTGCATCCGGGTCTTTGACAACGGCTGTGCTAATTTTGCAACCCTCCACAGGGGGTTTAATAATAGCAATCGGAGGTGTTTCCGATGGTGGTGATGTGTTGGGAACGGATGCGGGAACGGAGGTAATGGGGGGTTCAGAAGGTCGAGGAGACTCGGTTTGAGGGGTTGGGGACGATTTCGATGAGGGAGACTGAACCGTCATCACAGCAATTGTGACTCCAGCAATTACCCCAGCTACACCTGCTATAATCAGTTGGCTAGGTTTAATGGACATATCGGTTAACCTCGTTTGTAGCGAATAGCGATCGCATAATCCTTAAGGAATATCTCTGATAGAATAGCTAAAATTACGGATTTTAATGTGATTTTTGAGGATATCCCGATCAATTTCAGCTTCTAACAGAGAAAATCTTCTAGGGATTTAGATTGTATTTTTGCCGGGATAAACTCGACTGTCGGGCCGCCTCAGCCACTTTTAGACTATATAAACTGGCTTCTGGCGTTATATAAAGGGGAGTTCCTTGGTAGAGACAATCTAAAACCATTTGGGTATCTTTAACAAATAATCCTCGACGAGAAGCAACTTCAAGGGTTTGAATGGTATCGTTTTGAATCAGTTGGCCCTTTTCGGGAGTAAAAATTAATGTTCCCTGTTCTCCATAGAGGGTAAACGTATTCTCCGACTGCCAAAAAACCTCCCCTTTACCATAAACCGATTCTCCCAGGATGCCATTATTAAAGGTTAACTGGGTATGACATAAACAAGCTTTGTAGAGATCGGGTTCAATTTCCCAATATTGATTTTGACAGTTAACACTGGCTACGGTTCCAAATAAATCTGTAAACCGATGCAAACGGGATAAAGCTCCACTCAGGGGAAACCCAAATAAAGACGGTTGATATGTCCATTTCCGAGAGGCTGGATGTTGGGGGTTAAACGTGACATAGCGAACATAAAACACTTGACCAATAGCCGCTAGGGACGCTTTGATGGCGTTGTGCAGTCCCCCCAAAAGTTCAATATGTTCAACATGGAGGAGTTTATTTTTCTCTTGGGCGAGGGTAATTAAAGATTCTGCTTCCTGGGGATCTAAACTCAGGGGATATTCGACAACGACGTGTTTACCGTGTTCTAAAGCGTGACGAGCGATCTGGCCATGATCTCGATTAATCGTACAAATCACGACCAAATCAATATCCGGTCGTTGGACTAAATCTGTCCAAGATGCTGATACCGTCACATCAAATTCTTGACTGAAAGCAATCGTTGAAGCGGAAGTATAACCCGAAATGGCCACAAGTTGCGATCGCTCATCGGCTTTTAAAGCTGTTGCTCGCATTTTCGCTGCATATCCTGTCCCAACAATACCCACTCCTAGGGGTTGAGAAACCTTACCCCAAGATAAATCTAAAGATTGACTCATGATCACCAACTCCTGATCTCAAATATTCATCCGACTTAATACCCTACACCCACTTAACCAGCAACTAAAACCCCATCTGTCCCATTCTCCCCTGATTTCTCTACACCTGCCCTTCTCCCTGGGACACAGAGACTAGATATAAGTAATCAAGATGTAATTAGAAAAATTTATAATAAATCCCTTTCAAAAGGTCGCTTAACAAGGTTTTACATTCTTCACTTTTTCTTCTAATATCGAGAGGTAAAATAAATCGGCGATGCAAACGAAGGCTAATTAACGCTTTTGATTTGCATAAGTGATTTTTATAGTTTTGTCGAAATTCACGAGAGGATCACTACATGGCTACTTACAAAGTTACTCTGAAAACTCCAGATGGCGACCGCGAGATTCAAGTCCCCGAAGATGAAATCATTTTAGATATTGCAGAAGACGAAGGAATAGATCTGCCCTATTCTTGTCGTGCTGGCGCTTGCTCCACCTGTGCAGGTAAGATTGTCTCTGGTACAGTTGATCAATCTGATCAGTCTTTCTTAGATGATGACCAAATTGAAGAAGGATGGGTTTTAACCTGTGTTGCTAAACCGACTTCTGATTGCACGATCCTGACTCACCAAGAAGGTGAAATGTAATCCTTGGGTTAGGGTTCAGAGTTTAAGGTTGATCCATCTGACTCAACATTAAGCTTTGATCTCCTAATGGGCAAAGGACTTCAATGAATTGAAAGGCTGAAGTCAAGGTCTAGGGAAGAAAAATTGAGAGTTTGGACTGCCACTGACCTAGCTTCATGCCTTTCTCACAGCCTTGAATTGAGATAATTCCAAGGTCAAGCATACAAGGGTGAAATATAAGCAATTAAGATATAATTAGAAAAGTTTATAATAAATCCCATTCAAATTTAGCTTAACAAGGTTTTACATCTTTCACTTTTTCTCTTAATATCAAAAGGGGAAAAAAATCTGTAATGCAAACAAAAGCCCACTCACGCTTTTGTTAAGCATAAACGATTTTTCTAATATTCTTGAAATTCACGAGAGGAACACTACATGGCTACTGTTTATAAAGTCACACTGAAAACGCCAGAAGGCGATCAGACCATTGAAGTCCCCGATGATGAGTACATTTTAGAAGCCGCAGAAGAACAGGGGCTAGAACTGCCGTCTTCTTGCCGTGCGGGTGCTTGTTCAACCTGTGCAGGTAAGATCGAATCAGGTACAGTTGACCAATCTGATCAGTCTTTCTTAGATGATGACCAAATCAAAGCAGGATATGTTTTAACCTGCGTTGCTTACCCCACTTCTGATTGCGTCATCGAAACTCACAAAGAAGACGATTTATATTAATGATGAGTTTTTGATTCCAAGTTCAGCGTTGAAAGATATCTTTCAACGTTGAACTTGGAGTTTTTGTTATTGTCCCAACTGCATCGCAGTATTAAACGGTTGTAGTTGGGTTCCAGGGAAGTAAAAGTTTAAAATTTTCTCGCTTGACCATCCCAATTTAGCCAAGTGATAGGAGCCCGTTTGACTCATACCCACCCCATGTCCATAACCACCCCCAACAAAAACATAGCCTTTTAAGGTTTTGTTGGGATTAAAAACGGGATCAATATAAAATAACGTACTAATCGGGGGTAAAAAAGCACTTTGGATTTCATCTTTGGAAATTTCTAACACCCCTTGATCCGTCGTTACCGTCATTTTCAAAACTCGTCCCGTTGGCGATCGCTCTACAATCTCAACCTTTTGAATATTCTTAAAATTAGAATTAGGCAAATTGCGGCGTTTCAAGTAAAGACGCAAATGGGCTGCCATTGATTCTAACGTTGTTTCTTCTCGCCAACGAAAGTCATATTCTCCGGTTTCATTAAATCCCTTTTGCAAATTCATAAACCGTCGAAAATTTTGTTCTGATGCTAAATTTTGTTGAGATAAATCCCAAATTTTATTCGGAGCATCAATTACGCCTTTTAAATAAGGTCGCGGTTCCCCATTCCAAATATCATTATAATTGGCTGTAACTCCCCCACTGGTGGAAAAATAAACCGCATCCGTCAATTGATTGTTATAGGTTAAAACTAAACCGTTTGTAACATTAATCGCTTGATCCGTACTGGGATAAACTTCTGTTAACCCTTTATACACTTGACAGTCCGTATTAGCACAGAGATGATAATTATCTGCTTCAAATCGTCGCAGATTTCGTAACGCATAGGTTCGCGCTAAAACCGCTTGGGCTTCGATCGACGCATCGGGGGGCCAAGCTCCAATTTCATGAGGCACGACACCCCGTAAATAAGTCTCTAAGGGCACGTTATTAACCAGGGTGTAGGTTCCATAAGCATCCGGTTGCAGTTGTAAACTTCCCCCATAAACCAAAGGTTGGGGATCATTCGGTTTTTGACTCACTTGAATCACATTCTGGGGGGTTGTAATCTCCAGTTGATTACGGTTGTAGCGATATCCTGCGGCTGTCCAATAGGGGGTACGTTTTTGGGTAAGCACTTGAGTTTCTAACCGAGGAATTTTATGGCCTTGGGCTTGTAAACTATCGATTAACCAACGTCGCAGCAGGGGGGTATTATAGATGCTACGTTTCGCCCAAACTTGCCAGCGATCCGGTTGAGCTAATTCTACTTCTAAACCGAGCGATCGCCATTTTTGAGCGTCTTCTTCAGCATTTTCATAGCTGCGGTGGGTACTCAAAACCACCCTTTCCTCAACTTCCGGTTCAGGAAGGGGTTCAACGCCGATTTTCAGAATCACCGTCTCCGTATGCAGTTCTTTGTTTCCTTGGGGCGTTTGAAACTCTAGGGTTAAGTGATCTCCGGGTTGAGCTTTGAGAATGAGTTGATCCGTGGGTTTTTGCCCAAAGTGTTGCACCACCCCTATTTTGAGGGGGATGTTCATGTCTTTGGGTTCCCGTTCTTGGGCGACGGTTAGCTTGGGAGAAAAAACGAGTAAAGAAAAGAAAATTAAGCTGGAAACGGTAAATTTTGCTGACTGAGTGCTTGTCCGAGATAAAAGTTTTGAAGTTCTCATTGATGTTGGGAAAATTAAAACAATCTGGTATTGAGTCTTGAGTCGTTCAAGTTGATGACTATGGTAGCAGGTCAGTTCGTTGTTCGGGGAAAGGATGAGGGTTGATTTAGGAATAAGCTGAGAATTGAGTCAGTTTTATTCAAAGTTGAAATTTTTCCATTTACGATCAGGAGTTTTTACTTCAAAAAATAATTCTATACTGTCTCGTTCTTGTTGATTACAATCACTTCTCAGTCGCTGCATGAAAGCATCGCTTATCCTTTTATTTGCCTGTTTAACCATACTGTGCATTCGTTTTGCCAATTCATAAATAAAATTGTTCTTGAAAATTATATTTTTTCCTGCAAAATCATTTAACCTTTGTACTTTTTGTGCATCTGGCTTAGTGAGAGTTGCAGCAGTATGAACAATTGAATGCCTTAATTGCCAAAAGCATTCTAAATCTTTTTTATCGTTATTTGAAAAAAAAAATCAGTTTTAAATCCGAATGATTTCATATATCTATTGACTATTTCAGGATTGTGCCAATCTTTCAACGTATCAGCTAATATAATTCCCGTTGTAACTGCACTTTCTCCTCTATATCCGAGTAAATGAATTGACTTAATTTCTAATATTCCCTATTTAAAACCTAAGCTATTAAAAGTTGTTTTTACAATATTCAATAGAGTCTTTTGCACTGACACAGAACGTCAGAAATGCGCTTGCAGGGCAATTAATATATTCATCATGTGTTGGATGACCTACAACTGTATCAGAATTTGGGAATAAATATTCTTCTACTTCAAACATACTATATCTCTTGTGTCTGGGTATATAGATTTATTATATTACAGCTTATAGACTGAATCATTATTAAGTCTCAATCATGTCAATCTTGACAAGACAATGTAATTGCATTACCTTAGAAATACAGTTTAATCCATCGGTTTAGAGGTCGCTATGACTGTAAAACCCGCCCCATGCTCAGAATCTACTCTCACAGATCGTTATCAGACTACAATTCCTGAGCCGATTCGCAAAGCTCTGGGCTTGAATAAACGTGATAAAATTTGCTACACCCTCCAGTCTGACGGTCAAGTCGTCATTTCTCGTACTGACACAACAGAAAATGATCCAATACTTGGAGAATTTCTGAATTTTCTAGCACAAGATATTAAAAACAATCCTCAGCACTTAGAAACACTTAGCTCTGATTTAGTCAACCGTGTTCAGTCGTTGGTTTCTGATGTTGATCTGGATCTGGATGCACCACTTTTGGATGAGGATGAGTAAGTGTGTTTGTCAATCAACCGCTTGTCATTAATGGGTGGAATCTATTTGCTCATCCTCTATTTCTTAACCAGTTTGAAGAACTTCTGACCCAGGTTGAACAGTTGCGCCAGAAGTATCCTCAAGACTACAAAAAGAAAAACGCTACAAAGCGTCTAGCAGCGATCGCAAAGTTAGCATTTGATACTATTCCTCAAGATCCAACCCGTAGCGAGTATCGTCAAGGGAGTACCCTTGGAGATGATTACAAACACTGGTTTAGAGCAAAATTTTTTCAACAATATCGGTTGTTCTTTCGATTTCATCAAGAAAGCAAAATAATTGTCTACGCTTGGGTTAACGATGAAAACTCTAAACGAGCTTACGATAGTAATACAGACGCTTATCGAGTTTTTAAGAAAATGCTTGACAGTGGCTATCCTCCTGATAATTGGGATGATTTACTCAAAGAGGCAACTAGCTAGCGAAACGAATCGTTTGGAGAAAGCAGCTAACATAGAGATTTAGTAAGGTGGAAATATAAAGGCAAATATGGATTAAAAATCTGATGCTGAACCTCTTTAGAAATATTAATGCCATTATCAGCGATCGCAATTTCCAACCAATGGTTTAAAGCGGTGGTAGCTCTCAGAAAGAAATTGATTTCTTTTGGAAAATTATTCATTGCTAACCCTGATTTACCTGAACGTTTGGCAACAGATGCTGCTTTTAATACTCCTGATTTTGCAACGTTTTACGGCAAAGGAGATCAGAATTTAGAGAAAGGTTACACCGATTATCTATTTTTAACGGCGAGTTAGCAAGGGGAATTATAAGACCAATTCTGTTAAAATCCGGTAATCCTTGACCCTTCAAGATCAAAGACACCGGATCAAATCAATATTAAGCAATTAACGATTAATTACTAGGGGTTTGTTGCTGCCATCCCATCCAGCGAGGATAACCCTTTTCATCCCGTAATTGTAAGGTTTGATTTCCTTTTTTAATTTCTCCGACCATTAAAGTTTGTTGTCCTCCCCAATTCACTCGCGTTCCCGTAACTTCTAGGGTATCATTGGGTTGAATTTGAAAGTTTTGTTGATCTAAATACCACACTGGCCCAACATGAAGTCCGAGGGTTTCTGTATTCGTTTTAATCAGTAAATACATCCCGTGAGGCATTCGATTTCCACGATTTCCGCCTTGTATTTCTGTAACGGTTCCTTGAATTGTTTCTACACGACTCGGATCATACATCGAACGGGAATATTGACCTTTTGCACCGGAAGCATTTCCCCGCCAACCTTGACCCATCATGGGATGATTTTGCCCCATAAGTTGCTGACAAGGGGGATAAAAATTATTTCCATTATTAGGGATAGGTTGGGGAGAATTTGGGTTAGACTGAGCAAATAAAGGATGGGAATAACCCAGAGAAATCAACGCAATACCTGTGGCGATCGCAAATCCTTTAATCTGAGTATGAGATCGGTTAATTTTCATGATCTATTTCCTCTGATCAATTTAACATTTCTATTAATAGTTCTAGTATAAAGTCTCCAGTTACTGGAGAGTCTAGATCAAGTTTAGAAAACTTTAGAAAAAATAGCAAATGTTTATAATCTAACCAGAAAATTATCCTGATGCTTTCCCCTTAGAATAAGAGACAAGGGGTGCAGTTGGCTTCAAAGGTAATCGAATGGTAAAGGTACTACCGATTCCGGGTTGACTTTCTACCTCAATACTACCACGATGCGCTTGAACAATGGCTTGAACAATGGCTAATCCTAAGCCTGATCCTCCGGTTTTGCGAGAGCGATCGCTATGTACCCGATAAAATCGATCAAATATTCGAGATTGTTCGGTTAAAGGAATACCAATTCCTGTATCTTTGACTTGAATAATAGCTTGTTGATGACTAGAATTTAAACTTAAAATAATCTCACCGCCAGGGGGAGTATATTGAATTGCATTAATGGCTAAATTAAAAATAACTCGATAGAGTTGTTCTTCATTTCCTAGAATATAAACGGGTTGTTTTTCTCGGATATCTGTAGTTACAAATAATTCAGAATTTAATACTATTACAGCGATCTCTTCTTCAAGATCACTGATTAAATCATTTAAACAGCATAATTTTTTAGGCAGAGGTAAAGCATCTTGATCCATACGAGATAATAATAATAAATCCTTGACTAATTGGGAAAGTCTATAATTTTGCCTGTCTACAATTTTTAACGTTTCTTTGGCTTCAATTTCGGTCAAAGGTTCGAGTTTTATTGTGGATTCTACAGTAGCACGAATGGCGGCTAAAGGTGTTCTTAATTCGTGGGCTGCATCGGCGGTAAATTGTTGAATTTGTTGGTAAGAATAATAAATGGGTTGCATGGCAATTCCGGCTAATTTCCAACTCGCAAACCCTACTAATATTAACGCTAAAGGTAAACCGATGACTACAATTAAGGTTACAACATTCATATATTGATCAAAATCTTGTAGCGATCGCCCTAATTGTAAAATTCCCCAATTTTGTTGAGTTCGAGTGTGTAAAATTAAAGAATATTGACGATAGCGAATTCCTTGTTTATCCGTAAAGGTTTGCCAAATTTCTCCTTGATAACGAGGAAATAAATCACGATGATGGGTTCCGGTAAATGCTACTAATTTCCCTGAATTATTAAATAAACGAATTAAATAATAATTACTATGATAGGGTGCTAACCGATGAAACTCTTTGCCCTTTTCATTAAGAATAGGTAAGCAATTAACTTCTAAGTTTGGATTAGTTAAAATATTGTTTTTATTAGATTTATTGTTGGGATAGTGAGTAAAAACAAACCGAATATCATCAGTTTTTTTAGAATCTATAAAACATAAATCAGGAATAATTCTTAACACATCGGGTTCTAACTGTCCGGGTTGTTTTAAAACCGTTTCTAAACTATCATGTAATGCGCCAGCAACGGATTCTATTTCTCGATCTAAGGTAATCCAATGGGCATGGGCGATCGCTTCATAAACCCCTAAACCACAAATACTAAGAATCACTCCCATCACCCCAGCATAGTAACAAGTGAAGCGTAATTTTGTCCGTTTAAACAGTGAGTTTTGATTCATGAATTATTATCTATTAAAAAACGATATCCTAAACCATAAACCGTTTCAATCAAATGATCACAACCAATTTCCGAAAGTTTCCGTCTGAGTAAGCGAATTTGAGCCGCTACAACATTACTTTCCGGTTCAGATCCGATTTCCCAAAGTTGAGCCAAAAGTTGATCGCGGTTAACAATTTGGTTCGGATGTCGCATAAAATAATCTAACAGTTGAAATTCTTTATTGGTTAAACTAATTGTTAAAGGATAATTAGGATTTTTTTGATCAGAAAATGTATAAAATTGATAATCTAATATAAAATGATTTAATTGTAATTTTTGGGGTTGAAGTTGGGGAGAGCGCCTTTGTAAAGCGCGTAAACGAGCTAATAATTCTCCCATGCCAAAAGGCTTTACTAAATAATCATCTGCCCCGGCATCTAACCCCATAATTTTATCCGCTTCCGTATCTTTTGCGGTTAAAATTAAAATCGGAATAAAACTACCTTGGTGTCGAAGTTTTTGACACAATTCAATTCCCGATAACCCCGGTAATAACCAATCAAAAATTGCTAAAGTGTATTGTGTCCATTGATTTTCCAAATAACCCCAAGCTTCTCTGCCATCCTGAACCCAATCTACAACGTAGGCTTTTTGGGTTAATATTCGTTTAATGGCTTTCCCTAAATCGGGTTCATCTTCCACTAATAAAATTCTCATGGGTTACAATCCCTAAAAGGATATAAAATTTTTTTCAGTATAACCCACAAGAATAGTGTTATGATTCGCCGACGTTCAACCCCTTGGATTCAGCAAAAATCAAGATTTATCATTGCTAGTCTCGCTACCGTTGGTGCAGTGATTACTGCCTATTTAACCCTTGTTAAACTGACCGGGGGAACAGCGGCTTGCCCGATCACAGGTTGTGATAAAGTTCTGTCAAGTCCCTATGCGGTTGTCTTTGGTTTACCTCTAGCTTTGTTTGGATTTTTAGCGTATACAATCATGGCTGGGATGGCTGTTTCGCCTTGGTTAATTAACCCAGAAACCCACAAAAGTTTAAGAACAAAAACCGAAGATTGGACATGGCTGTTGATATTTGCTCAAGCGTCCGCCATGATGGTTTTCAGTGGCTATCTCATGTATTTAATGGCATTTGTCATTAAATCTTTGTGTATTTATTGTATTGCCTCTGCTGTTTGTTCAATCAGTTTATTCATTTTAGCTTTATTAGGTCGAGATTGGGAAGATCGAGGTCAACTCTTTTTTATTACCGTTGTTGTGGGAATGATCACGTTAATTGGAACCTTAGCGGTTTATTCCCCCATTAATAGCCCTCGTGTTGAAAAAAATCCCTTTAATATCACAACAATTTCTAACCCGGCAAATATCGAACTAGCTCAATATTTAACGCAGTCTGGAGCTAAAATGTATGGAGCATTTTGGTGTGCTCACTGTCATGAACAGAAAGAATTATTTGGCAAACAAGCTGTGGAGAAACTGTCTTATATTGAATGTGAAGAAGGCGGAAAAGATCCTCAACCTGATGTGTGTAAAGCCAAAAATATTCAAGGCTATCCGACCTGGGAAGTTAAGGGCCAGATGTATTCAGGAGTCCAAAGTTTAGAAAAGTTAGCAGAGGTTTCAGGATATCCTGGAACTCGTGATTTTGGTTCGCGTTAATAGACATAAAATAGAGACGTGCCAAGCGCGTCTCTACAAGAACCTATTGTGTGAAAATGCGAGTTAAATGAGATGAAAATTCTGAATAGCGTGGGATTTTAAGCGTTTATTTTTGAGAAGCCATTTGAGTTTGCAGTTGTTTTTTAGCGTCTTTGAACTGAGTCGCTAACTGTTCTTGTTCACTGGTCGAGAAATTTTTCCGAATCACCGCAAAGACATCATTTTCTTCTTCACGAGTATGGTGGTTAACCATATCTTTGACTTGCTTAATTTTATCTTTGAACAGTGCAGAACTCGGACTCAGAGATTTCAGTTCTTCTAAAACCCCTTTCAATTCAGCTTGTTCATTATACAGATTTTGAGTATCATCATAGAAAGAACGAACTTTAGGATAAAGGATTTGTTCTTCAGCTTCGGAATGGACACTTAAATCTTTGTATAATTGTCCGAAATATTCTTGAATTTTTTGAGAATCATTGCAATTTTCAATTTCAGCAATTAACGTTTTAGCCTTCTGATGATCCATCCGAATTACATCTTGAATATTCATATCGGACTTATCAGAACTTTGGGTAACAGCACTTCCCATCACCCCAGATAAGGCTGCGATCGCATCTTGAACCCGTCCCCAAATGCTTTGATCAGGAGCTTGACCCGTTAATTCTTGGGTTCCTAAATATTCTAAAATTCCTTTGAGTTTTTCTTGATGAGCGCGGTTTTCAAAGTTAACTGTATTTAAAGGTGTAATAGCAGCTTCCACATCAGCACCGACCACTTGAGCCGCTTTATGAACCAATAAACCAGACATGACTTGTTCATGCTTCAGCAGTTCATGTTGAGCCACTTTTTCATAGAAAGTTAAGTCAGATTTATTCATCATCTCTTTGGCGAGATCAATCATTTTCGTGGCTTGTTCTTTCGGTTGAGATTGAATGCCATATTGGGTAATAACCGTATCAATGATGCCAATATTTTTGTGGTCATCATCTAACATTTCTTGGAATTGTTGACGAATTTCAGGGACATTACACTCCCGAACAAACATCTGTTCAGTTTCGATCAGAAGTTGTTGCACGGTTTTCATGGTCGCCAGTTTTTGACCAATTGCTTCGCGTTTTGCATCCGTTAAAGTCGTTACCATGTTGTGTTCTCCAAACTTCTAAATTTCATTTTCATAGATTCTAATTTTGCATAGAAAAAACAGGAATTCCTCATCCATAAGACAGATCTACTGTTAAAGCCTTTACAAATAAATCGTTCAGTTTGTCCAAGAAAATTGTTCAGTTTGCAATCTACAATAAGTTGTAATTGATATTAAATTAATTAAGGCGGGTTGCGATAAGGCTCACCCACCCAACAAAACTTGATGATGCTTTAATTTATGATAAAAAACCGAAAAAATCCTTATTTTTCATGCCAATTTCCGTCTTCTCCTTTGTCATAATTCCGTTTAACAGCACTCCAAGCAACGCGAAAAGCAATTTCTTCTTGATGATATTCATCTAAGGCGTGATTAAAGGCAGCCCGAAAAATTTCTTGAGCGTGCTCTGGTAAATGGGATTTGACAGAATCCGGTAACTCTTCTAAATTTTGATAGGGCATAAATCCCCCTTCAACTTGTTAAAATTAACAGAATTTACCACCAAATTCGATTTCCATTTTCATCCATCCTCGCCTGACGAATTACATCAGAAATCTCTTCCGCATCTCTAACATGATGAAGAGCTTTTCTTTCCCCATCGGGATATTCAACCATAAAATAAGTCGGAACAACAATATGATCTCCGGTAATATCTGGAGCATCTACCGCAACTTGTTTCGCTTTTTCTGCTAAGGTTTTAGAGTTATCAATCCGGTCTCCAGGGTTAGCCGTGAGTGTTTTGCCATTTTTTTCTAACTCTTCCTTTTGCCAACGTTTTTGTTGAGGATCAACTTCCTGGGGACTCATCGGTTGTTCAAATTCTTTTAAATTCGCTCTAGGTTCAGAATCACGATTCATTTTAAATCTCCTGATTTTAAGGCTTTTTTAACTATTTATACTTTAATCAATTCAAGATCTAACCTTCATCTTTCGTGGGGAATAACCTATACAAGTTCTACAATTACTGTTATAAAGTTGAGGCTGATTTTTCCTATTTTAATTCATAATAAACTATCTAATTATATGAAATCCCATTATGAACGCTACAGATGATCCCCCCAACCCCCCTGTAGAGACGTTGCATGCAACGTCTCTACAGGGGGATTTGTAGCCAACATTTAGGGATTTCATATTATTTCCAATAAATTGTAATATTTTATTGTAGAGGCTGGGTTTTTAATCCTAAGTAAAGATGGGGTTGGAAGGGACACCACCCCTACAGTTTTTTTGAATGATTGAGGATTTCTCTTTAACTTCCTAATACCGAATTGGTAATGGATTTAAGCGATTGATAAGCTTCAGTCAAAGTTTGAGAAACGGGTTGTTGATGGTGTAAAAATACCCTGGCACAATTGCGACCCGGTAAGCCAGAAATTGAGCCGCCTGGATGGGTTCCGGCTCCCGTTAAAAATAGCCCTTTAATGGGAGTGTGATAATTTGCGATTTCTGGTAAAGGACGGAAGAAGATCATTTGTTCTAAGGTCATATCAATATGATAGTAATTCCCATTCAAAGCTCCTAATCTTTCTCCTAATTCTGCTGGACTTTCAACTCGACGAGCAATAATCGATTGTTTTAAATTCGGGGAATAGTCCGCTAATTTATCTAAAACTCGATCTGCTACTTTATGTTTTAATTCATCTGTCCAACCTGTTCCTTTTAATCCTGTACCTTCGGCTCCAGCGATTTGATAAGGGGCAAAAAATTCAATCCACAGGGTATGTTTTCCTTCAGGTGCCATCGTTGGATCAAGCATTGTTGGAACCACAACATACATCGAAGGATCAGCATCAGGAATTTTGCCTAAAGTAGTATCATGGTGAGCAATTTCCACCTGTTTAACCGAGTCCGCAATTAATACAGAACCTATCAAATATTCATCTCGATGATCATGATGTTCAAACCGCAAAGGTTCCGATAATGCACAATCAATTTTGAGAATTGTTTCATTATTATTAACAATTCGCCGTTCTAACCGTTCTCGCAATTCAGAATCGGCATCATCGACATCCGCAGCATCCATTAAATGCAGAAATAATCGTTTCGCATCAATATTAGAAATTACTCCTTTATTAGCTCGATATTCTTTGCCATTGGCAACTCTAACTCCAATGGCTTTTCCATCATCAACTAATACTTTTTCAACGTGTTGATCCGTTAAAATTTCACCGCCATGAGCTTGAATTAAATTTAATAAAGCTTGAACTAATGCTCCTGTTCCTCCTTTCGGTCTAGCCATTCCTGGATGGTGTCGCATGGTCATCATCATCGCACCAACGGCGAGATTTTTTTGTGACGGTGGCGTTCCTAATTCTGATGCTAACCGAGCTAAAGGTGCTTTGAGAAATTCCTCATCAAACCATTCATTTAATAAGTCCTCAGCACTGCTTAACATGGTTCGAGCAAAATCGAGGGCTTTTTCCGGGGAACCCAAAACAGAAAACAAATCTTTCAGTTTACTAATATTGTAGTTTCCAGCAATATCAATAACAGATTGAGGGGGAGCGCTAAAAATGGGAATTGCAGCATTAATAAACCGTTGCCAAAATCCGACAAAATCTCGATATTTAGCGGCATCTCTGGCATTATATCGTCCAATTTCAGCACAGGTTTCTTCAATGGATTTATGGGCTAAAAAGTATTTACCATCAGGATGAGGACAAAATACAATCGGATCACAAAATAAATATTCTAATCCATATTTATGCAGTTCTAATTCCTCTACTACTGGCCCTAAATGAATAAATTCATGATCAATCGCACACAGATTAAATTTAAACCCCGGAGCTTCTTGAGGAAGGGCTTCTTCTGTCGTAGCAGCCCCCCCAGGAACAGAACGTTTTTCGAGTAATAAAACACTGTATCCTGCTTTTAAAAGATAGGAAGCACAAGTTAAACCGTTGTGACCTGCTCCAATGATAATAACGTCGTAACTGTCCATAATTGTTGCTTTTTTTGAATTAGTTTAATGAAAACTTTAGGGCGCATTAGGAGTTTTTATAATGCACCCTAGCTAGAATTTTTTTAAGCTTGGTGAGGATTTCCATCTCCGATAACAGCAATTTTATGGCGATAGACTAATTCACCACCATACCATCCTGTAATTCCTAAAAGTCCAGCCACAACTAAAGACAGAATAATTCCCCAAGGAGCAATACTATCAATAACATTATCCCACCGTAAAAATAAACTAATTCCTGATAATACTAACGCAGTAATATTACCGACCATGTGAATCCATCCCGCTTTATGTTCTCGGACTCGATGAATTTTAAAGAAATCTAACATTCCTGTTAATCCAGCTAAAATTCCAGTTAAAATTCCACCTACAATTAACCAAAATGATGCGGTTGCCCAAAATGAGGAATTGGTTAATAAAAATAGAATATCTGTCAATAAAGCTGTTGTTAAAAAAGCAACGGGAAAGGTAACAATTAAAGGATGCAGAGGATGTCCTAAAATTGCAACACTACTGGGAATACCACTATCATAATATTCCCGTTCGTTGCCTTCAATTAAAGGTTCTAAATGAGTAATGCGGGTCATGAGTTGATCTCCAATGGTAAATGTAGGTAAATGTCTGAGGTTGAGCATAAACTTCAACCAAAACTAACTAGCTGATGGAAAAGATTCAACATCGGCTTCTGCTAACAAGGTGATTTTTTGAGGCTCTAAATTTAAGCGTTGAATGCGAAGATTTACCCCTTTCAAGTTAAAATTATCTAAATTTAAGAGTTCGCTAGATTCATCAATTAACGCCTGAGTTAATTCAGGAGAAACATTTCCTCCTTGAGAATATTGAATATCCTTGAGTTGAATCGTTTTGCGATCTGAACTGACCTCCGGTAAAGCTGTAAATGCAATTTTTGAGGATTCTCCCTTGGGGTGTGAAATCAGATAAGCTTGGAGAAAAAATCGACCATCTCCAGGGAGTTTGAATTCAACCGCTTGAGTATCAATAATGTTCTGATTTCCCTCAACTGCAATTTCTAAACCTTGCAGTTTTTTGAGAATATAATCAGAATTAAAAGCCCGATTAATATCGGCTTCTGTTAACACAACTTCAGCCGTTGCTTGGGTCGGATGTTTAAGTTCAATTTGTCCGAAAGCAACACTCAGGGGATTAATAGAAATTTCAGAAGTTTTCATTTCCATTTTTTCCATTCTCAAGTCGCTTTTCATCACCATTCCTGTTCCTGAAATTGTGGCGGAGTCAACTTGACCCTGAACTAACTTAATCGGATCAGTATTAACATTGACATCCAGTTCTTCAACTTCATCTAATTGACTAGCTAGAGTCATTTCTGCTAGTTTGCTTAAGGCTTGTTCTCCTAAATCATCGTGTTTCTGACTCACTCAAATTATCCTCAGTCTGGGTTGAGGATATTGTATGGAATTGGAGCCAACTGTTAATCTATATTTAGGTAGAGAACCGGATTAAGTTTATGCTTCCTGATGGAGAAATATCGAGATATTTTTCATAATCTATTCCTGAAGAAAGAGGAGAACAATATTGTTTTTGATAATAGTAGTTTTAGTAATGCTTATTTTTTGGGAGAATAAAAAAATGCCTCATCAAAATCATAAATCTGGACTTGAAATTGTCCTACAATGTGCAGTTGAGTGTGAACACTGTGCCGATGAATGTATCGGAAATATGCCAGAATGCGCTCGTTTATGCCGAGATTGTTCTCAACTCTGTTGGGCAATTGCAGGGTTTATGAGTCGCGGTTCCCGCTTTATTGCGCCTCTGTGTCGGACTTGTTTAGAAATTTGTGAAGCTTGCGCTAAAGAATGTCAAAAACACAATAACACTCACTGTCAAAACTGTGCTAAAGCTTGCCAAAATGTGGCTGAAGAATACCGCAAAATTGCAATGGTGGGTGCTGCGATTTAAGGTTGTCTTTTAATCATAATAACGAAATCTCTAGCTATTCTCTAACTCTGTTTCCAAATTTTAATGCTTCCATCTCCATGACTACTGGCGAAAGTATGACCATCGGGGGTAATAAAAGTAACGGAATAAATCGCGCCACCTTGAGGGTTTAAACTCTCGATTAATTCTCCGGTGTGTAAATTCCAGATATTAATCGTTTGATCAGAGCTACCACTGGCTATTCTATTACCATCAGGACTAATTGCAACGGTATAAACGCAATTTTTATGGTGATTTAACGTGCGAATCAGTTGACCTTTTTGCAGATTCCAAATAAACAGTTTACCATCATCGCTACTCGTGACAATAAATTGATTATCGGGACTAATGGCTAAAGATCGGATATAAAATCGTTGAACTAAAGTTCGGCAAATTTTCATATTTCTCAAGTCCCAAATCATCACTTTTCTATCCCTTCCGCCACTAACAATAAAATCCCAATTAGAAGTCATATCGACACAATCAACAGCCCCAGAATGTTTATAAAGGGTTCTGAGGTTTTCTCCGGTGGCGACTTTCCATAACTGCACGGTATAATCCCAACAGCCACTAATTAAGTTTTCGCCATCGGGAGTAAATTTTAAACTGGTAATATAATGAGAATGAACTTTAATAGTTTTGATTAATGCTCCGGTTTGTAAATTCCAAAGTTTTATAGTATTATCACAACTCCCACTGGCTATTATAGAAGAATTGGGACTAATAGCAACGGCATAAATATGATCGTGATGTCCAGTAAAGGTGTGTAACAATTCTCCGGTTTGAGGATTTAAAACTTTAACACTTTTATCTTTACTTCCGGTGACTAAAATTTGACCGTTGGTGCTGATAGTACAGCAAAAAATATTAGCGGAATGGAGTTTTAGAGTTTGGATACAATTCCATTTTTCGACGGTTGAGAGAGGTTCATTAATTTTTTGAACATCTCGAATCATCAAATTAATTTCTTGAACTGCATTAATATTCCCTTGTTTAGAATATAAATCGGAAGCATCTAATAAATTATCAATAGCTGCCTGTTTTTGACCTATTTTAAAGTAAGCTATTCCGCGATAACGATAAGCATCTGCATAAGTAGGTTGTAGTTGTAATGCTTTCGTATAATTTTTAATGGCGGTTTGATAATCTCCCTGTTGTTCAGCACAATTTAACCCAGATTCTAGGTAAAAATCGGGATTATTGGTTAAGCCTTTTAAGAAATTCCTTAGACCGTCGCCATAATGTAAGTCATTAATCTGCAATTTAACAATACTGTGATTTTGATAATATTCTAAAGGGATTTCTTTTTGTTCAATGCGTTTCTGAAGTAAACGAGCGGGAAGAAACCCAGCAATAATAGCAGAATATTCGGATTTAAACTCATCAAATTTAACAATAGTCTGAGAATTAGAATAAATTAAGATACAAACAATAGCTTGATTTTTAGTAATTTCTTCCCAACTTACCCACCATTGCGCCATTGTTGGAGAACTATAGCGAGTTTTCACTTGAATTCCAATCGAATAATCCGTACTAATACGGAGATCAATCAGACCATCGCCAGTTTCTGGGATAATTTCATAGTTAATATTACCGACCAAATCTCCTAAATATTTCTTAACGATTTCTTCTCCCAGTTTTCCCATCATCGTATTTCTGAAAACCACTTGCGGGTCAACTTTCCGATATTTTCTAACCATATCCCAAGCGTGTTGACGAATGGGGTTTAAGTCCTGACCCGAAAGGGTTTTAATCTCTCCATAAATTCCCGGTCTTTCATAACAGAGTAAACTATTTAATCCATTTTTGAGACGATGAATAAACTCGGCTTGTTTGTCTTTGAGATAATCATTTAGGTACATAGGTCTTGTGATTCCCTCTGAATTGGTGCAATCCCTGGTTTTATTTTATAGTGATAGGGAGGATAAAGTGATAATAAATATAATAGCCACACCCTACAAAGTTTTGATCCAGGTTCTAAATTGTTTCATAGTGGCATTTCGTCCTGATGTTTGAATTTGTTGTAAATATTGAGGAATAATATCGGTTAAGGGTAAATTGGGGAAGGTGGGACTGTATTGCGTTTCTTGATAGTCTCCATTTTGCAAAATATAAATTTTTAAGATCCTGTTTTCAAACCGCCAGAGTTCAGGAACCCCTAACGCAGCATAAATCTGAGGATGGGTGCGGGAAGTAATATCAATTTCTAAGGCTAAATCTGGAGGGGGATCAACGGTTAAATCTAATCGTTTTTTAGTTCTGACTAACGCTTCATGTTGAATATAAAAACAGTTATCGGGTTCTATTCCTTGCTGCATGAGTTGATTTTTGAAAGTCGTAGAACCCAAAGGAAAAAATTCGATATCGAGTTCTTCTAGTAACGCTTTAATTAAATCACTCACTAATTCTTTACTAGATTCGTGTTCAGGTAAGGGAGTCCTAATTTCTAAGGTTTCATTTGCATAAGCAATTCGGGATGAACGATGTTCGCCTAATTCTTCTAATATGGTTTCAAATTCTTGCCAAGTAATATGATTCAAGAACACCGTTTGTCCGGGGGGAACTGTGATCCGATTCAGTGCTAACAACATTGTTAAACCTTCTGTAACAATCAGGATAAATTAAGTTAAGCCTAGTTTAAATTGTAGAATAAATTCCGCCTTTCCTGCCTAAGCGACTTGATGATCCGCAATGGGAATTCCATAAATGCCCCTTTTATGGCAATCTATTAGTTAATAGGAGACACCATTCTGATCGCTGATTGACAGAAATCTATTATTAACTATGCAAACTTTACCTGTTCCAACTCAACCGACATCCGATCAAACTCCGGTGGATACGATGATTCACCGCCGCAAGACTCGCCCTGTCCAGGTGGGAACTGTTACCATTGGGGGGGGTCATCCGGTTGTTGTCCAATCGATGATTAATGAAGATACGATGGATATTGATGGGGCGACGGCTGCGGTACGTCGTTTACATGAAATCGGGTGTGAAATTGTGCGGGTGACAGTTCCCAGTGTGGGTCATGCGACGGCTGTTGGTAAAATTAAACAGAAATTAGCCGAAACGTATCAACCTGTTCCCTTAGTGGCGGATGTTCATCATAATGGCATGAAAATCGCCCTGGAAGTGGCAAAATATGTGGATAAAGTGCGAATTAATCCAGGGTTATATGTATTTGAAAAACCCAAAAGCGATCGCACCGAATATACTCAATCTGAATTTGATGAAATTGGCGATAAAATTAGGCAAACCTTAGAACCTTTAGTGGTTTCTTTGCGTGATCAAGGAAAAGCCATGCGAATTGGGGTAAATCATGGTTCTTTAGCCGAAAGAATGTTATTTACCTATGGCGATACTCCAGAAGGCATGGTAGAATCGGCGTTAGAATTTATTAAAATTTGTGAATCTTTGGATTTTCAAAATATTGTGATTTCCCTCAAAGCCTCACGGGTTCCGGTGATGGTAGCAGCGAACCGTTTAATGGTCAAACGGATGGATGAATTAGGCATGGATTATCCCTTACATTTAGGGGTGACAGAAGCCGGAGATGGAGAATATGGTCGGATTAAATCAACGGCTGGAATTGGTACGTTATTAGCCGGGGGAATTGGGGATACGATTCGAGTTTCTTTAACCGAAGCGCCTGAAAAAGAAATTCCCGTTTGTTATAGTATTCTGCAAGCTTTAGGACTGCGGAAAACGATGGTGGAATATGTCGCTTGTCCGTCCTGCGGTCGTACTTTATTTAACTTAGAAGAAGTCTTACATCAAGTCCGCGAAGCCACAAAACATTTAACAGGTTTAGATATTGCGGTGATGGGATGTATTGTCAATGGCCCCGGAGAAATGGCGGATGCAGACTATGGTTATGTGGGTAAACAACCGGGTTTTATTTCTCTTTATCGCGGTCGAGAAGAGATTAAAAAAGTCCCTGAAACTCAAGGGGTAGAAGAATTAATTAACTTAATTAAAGCGGATGGCCGTTGGGTTGATCCTTAAGGGTCGTGTTAACGGTTGGCTATCAACAGTCCACCGTTAACAATCAACACCCGAAATCTGAAACCTATGCTAAATTGGGCGTATTGATATTGAAATTTATATTTTCTGGTTCAGCAAACAGATGGTTATTTCAAGAAGTGGGCTTGTTCTTGGTGCAACGGCAGTGATGTTAACGGCTGTGGCGGTTGCAGGGGCGGGAATTCATCTTTCGAGTCAAGCATCCTTTCGGGAAAGTCCCAAGGAGTTAATTGACGAAGTTTGGCAGGTGATCCATAAAAGTTATGTGGATGGAACCTTTAATCAAGTGGACTGGACGGCTGTTCGCACTGAATATTTAAACCGCAACTACACCAGCGACGAACAAGCCTACACCGCTATTCGGGAAATGTTGAAGAAGCTCGATGACCCCTACACGCGCTTCATGAACCCCGAAGAATTTAAAAATATGCAAATTGATACGTCTGGGGAATTAACCGGGGTCGGGATTCAATTAACCCAAGATGAAGAAACGAAAAAATTAGTGGTGATTTCTCCCATTGAAGGTTCTCCTGCATTTACCGCCGGAGTTCAAGCCCAAGATATTATTAGTGAAATTGATGGTCGCAGCACCGAGGGAATGGATATTAATGAAGCGGTGACTTTAATTCGCGGGCCAGTGGGAACAAAAGTTAATATTAAAATATTACGGGGAGATAAACCTTTAGATTTTAATATTACTCGCGATCGCATTGAAATTCATCCGGTTCGTGCGTCTAAAAATACAAGTTCGGCGGGAGAAATTGGTTATATTCGCTTAAATACTTTTAGCGCGAATGCGTCTGAAGAAATGCGCGAAGCCATTAACGATTTAGAGAAACAAAATGTGGCGGGTTATATCCTTGATTTACGTTCAAATCCGGGGGGATTACTCTATTCTAGCATTGAAATTGCTCGAATGTGGTTAAATCAAGGAGATATTGTTTCTACGGTTGATCGTCAAGGGGAAACAGACCGTCAAAAAGCCAATAATCGGGCGTTAACCAATAAACCCTTAGTGGTTTTAGTAGATGGGGGTTCAGCCAGCGCCAGTGAAATTTTATCCGGTGCATTACAAGATAACAAACGAGGGGTTATAGTGGGAACAAAAACCTTTGGGAAAGGGTTAGTTCAATCTGTCCGAGGAGTGGGAAATGGTTCGGGTTTAGCTGTCACCATTGCGAAATATTTTACCCCCAGTGGTCGAGATATTAACCATGAAGGAATTCAACCGGATATTAAAGTTGAACTCACCGAAGCCCAACGAGATGAGTTAAGAAAAGATCGGACAAAAGTAGGAACAACGGCTGATCCTCAATATGTTAAAGGGTTAGAAATTCTCAAGGGCGAAATTGCTAAAACAAAACAAGGAACTCAAGCTCAATCTAAGTAATTAGAAGCCAGAAGATAGGGGCGAGAACACTCGCCCTTAATGATTAATGATAACATTTTCTGTGAAAATTCTGAGAAAATTGAAGATGAAATCCTTAAAGGGGCGCTACAGATAAAATTTATGGCTAGCAAATTCCGCAAATCTGGTTATCATCCGATTCGCAAGCTCAAAGTAATCTTAGCAGGTCTTCATATTGCGATCGCAACGGAGTTTAGTGTTGCTTACAAAGTCATTTTATCTGTCGTCGTCTTAGTTATTGCTGTGATTTTTAGCCAATGGCCGGATCTCATATTTATTTTTTTAGTGACGGGGCTAATGTTAATCGCTGAATTATTCAATAGTGCCATTGAAGGTTTATGTGATTTTTTGGAACAACAGTATGATGAGAAAATTCGCGCTATCAAAGACATTTCTGCTGCTGCTGTTGGCATCAGTATTTTAATTTGGGCAGTGGCTTTAATTTTTGAAAGCCACCATCTGTGGTCATTATTCAATTTGTTGATTCCCTAGAAAATTTTTCAAACAACCAAACACCATCTCGATAATATTTTAATTTAAAATGAGGGTGATTTTGTAAACGTTTTACTAACCCGATGATTAATTCAGGAGAACTCGGCCATCCGGGGTGACGTTGGTTTAATAAGACGTATTGAAAGGGTTCTAAATCGAGTTTTTCTCGTCCTTCAATGGCTAACTCTAGGCGAGGACGATGGGTGAGATGGGGGGCGATTTTATCCGTTGTTAAGACATTATCCTGAGTTTTAATATAGCTGAGGGCTTCCCGTGTTGCTTGCCAATTATCCAGGGTTGTTAAATATTTAGAGGTAAAATAACCATATTTTGCTAATGCAAAAAAGGCGATTAACGACCATAAAATTATCCATTTTCTCTGTTTAAACCATCCTTCACCGTTCGCTAAATTTTCAATAACTGCTAACATCAGAAAGGGTAAAATCGCTAAGGAATATTGTTGCGTTAAGTTCTTCATTTGCGGATTTTCGGCTAACAGATTTAAAAATAAAATCGGTGTAGCAGAAACTAGGGGGGTTAAATGTCGTCCCCATAAGCCCCAAATTAAAGGAATTAGAAGTAAAATTAAGTATTCTAAATTGGCTAAGGTTAAAATTTTACTTAATACTAATCCCGGTTTTAAAATAATATTTAAGGTGATTTCAGGTAAAGAATTTCCGAGGAAACTATAAACCCCAACGGCGATAGGAGGGGCTTGGGAAAAGTGGGGGATAATGAATTCTGTAGAGATGAAAAACCACAAGAGTCCTAAAATTATTGAGAGAATAGCATAACGCCATTTTTTCTCAAATATTAATAGCCAAATTCCCATTGCGATTAATAATACAGATAAAACTTCTTTGCAACCTAAAATAATAAAAATTGTGAAAATAAATCCTAAAATATTATTGCTTCTAGCAAATAAAACGGCATATAAAATTGCAGGTAAAGCGATGACTTCGGGGTGAAAATCAAATAAATTAACATTAAAAATTAATGGATATAATAAATACACAAAAGCTAAGGTTTGAGCTTGGGTTTCCTTTAAACCCGCTTGTAACGATAGCTGATAAGTCGGTAACGCACCCAAGGACAGGGAAAAAGCTTGAATCGCAAATAACCAATGAACATCAGGATAAATTTTATAAAATAAGGCAATAATATACAGAATATAAGCGGCATGATCTCCTAAAATATGTAATCCTCGAAAAGATACAAAGGGTTCTTTTCCTTGGCTGATTAAATAAATACCATTATCAAAAATTCCTAAATCATAAGCATTAGATTGAAATAAAGCATGACGTAAACTGCTAGAAATAAATAAAATAAAACTACTAATAATAATTGCTGTTATGACTGAATGAATTTTAATTATTTTAAAGGAAATATTCATATTATTAGGGTTTAATTTTGTTCATCCAGTCGGAAATTGTTGAAAATTCGGCTTGCTTTTTTAACCAAATTAAATACTTTTCTAACCGATTTAATAATTGAATTCCTGATAGACGTTTCATAGAATTAGGAAGTTTAAATTTAGAAATATCCGTAAATTCCCAAGGATGAAAATTGAGATTGAGATAGCGATCGCTATCAAGAGTCATTTTAGAAGCAAACTGAATTAACGGAAAGGGAAGGTTTTTGAAACTTAACCCAAAGAGGGGAAACCGGACAAAGGGTGTTACAGAGAGGGGAAGATTGAGTAAATGATCACAATAATGAACTGTGCGACGTTTACCCTGATAATAATTCGAATTGAAGGAAGAATGGTATTGATATCCTGATGCTAAAATCGCTTGTTCATTAATGATTTGCTGTTCTCCCATACGGAACCCAGAAACCGTTTGTCCCGAAATTTCTTCTAACACTTGTTTAGATTTCCACAAATCTTCCGGGGAAAATTTAGAATGATAAAAACCGTGAGAAGCGATTTCATGGGTTCTCGCGATCGCTTCTATTAATTCAGGATGATTCAATGCAAAATTAGCCGTGACAAAAAAGGTAGCCCTAATGTGTAAATGTTCGAGTAAAGATAGGATATTTCTTAATCCCATTAAAGAAATATCAAACTGGACAGAAGGTTTAATTTTCTCCCCATATTTCAGGGGAGCATCAAATTCTTCTACATCAAAATTCAGGAGAATATACTTCGTCATAACACCCTAAATCATCTAATTAAGCTGTTGTACAATCACTTCAATATTATTAGGATACCCTCTCGTAATTACCCGATCTTGACCCATATTTGCCCAAGTTAATCGACCATTAACATAAATTTCTGCCCGAATTCTATAAATCCCATTCTGTTGAATTTGGGCGGGATTATAAATCAAAGAAAAGGGAACCGGAACCTGTTGACCCCGTAACGGAATGGTTTGTTGAGCAATATTTCGAGGTGCACGATTTGGACTGGTTGTATCTTGTAATGTAACAACAACAGTTGAATTTGGAGGTAATGCAATGCGTTGACGGTAAGTAATTGTTCCAGTTACTTTTGATTCTTGGGGTCGTTGATTTCCTTGGGTTCTGAGTACCCGTTCTGTAATTGGTCTTTGATTATTATTCGGTTGAATTGTGAAGCTTCTGGAGTTCACTTGATAGGATGCTTTTTGAGAATTTCCCGCATAACCGTCTCGCTGTTGTTGCACAGAAAAGCGATCAAACAGTTGTCCATTACGATAACTGACCGCCATGAATAAACCCGATTGTCCTTGACAAATATTAATGTGATAATTCTCTGTCATAAAATATGCTTCCTGGGGAACACCGCGACAACCTTGAGTCGCAAAATCTATTTCTCGTTGTGCGAGGACGGGAGGAATAATATTAAGGGCTGATGTTAGAGTTAATAATGTAGACGTTAGGAATAAACGGACAAGAAATGGACTTTTTTGTTGATTTTGGGTGCTGATCATCTTTTTCCATTGTAATCTGCTCAAATTGATATTATATCATTATTGTTTCATCCCATAAACCCTTAAGCTACCCAAAGATGTTGAGCAAAGCGAACTGAAAAAATAATCAGTAACAGGGTAAAAAATCCCAAGGTGACATAACCCCAACGACGATGATGGGATAGCATTACCCCTAAAGCTAAACTAACAGAAACAATCCCATAAGCTAAACGACTGAGGGAAATTGTACCGCCAGACGCTAATAATAAACCTAACGCACAGAAGCCATAATTTACTGCGACTAAACTAAGTTCATGGCGTAAATACCACAGTAAATAACCTCCGCCTAAAATAATCGCTGTATTGAGTAAGGGATCACCTGCAATTAACCATAAAATAAACAGTAAAAAACAAAAACTATAATCAAATTTTATCTCTCCTAATTGATCACGATATCGCCAAATAAAATAACCGATTATAGCAATAATTATAACTAAAAGTGGATGCCAAGGATCAACAATTGTACCTTTTTTCCAATTTTGAGAACCGATTAAAATTTGCATCACCATTTTTAACCAGCCTTGACTATCAAATCCGGTTTGGCGTTGCCATTGGGTGTGTTGAACGGTAATAAAAGCAATAGGATTATTGAATTTTATCCAACAATAGAGGCTATAAAATAATAAACCACAGCCACTTAATAAGCCGGATAAATAAGCGATCGCAGGTTTTCGTTTTTGCCAAGCTGTAATTAGAAAAGCAGGAATTAAAGCAATTCCAGTAATGCGCGTTGTGGTGGCTAAACTCCCCCATAAAATCACTTGAGGATACTTTTCTAAATCAAAGGCTTTTAAGGTAGCAATACTCAAGAATAAAAATAAACCTTCCGTATAAATAACAGTACCAAAAATCGATAAAGGACACCAAGCTAATATAGCTGTTGCCCAACGGGCAGCTTGAGGATTATTGGTGATTTCCACCCATTGATACAGTAAAATCAAAGCTCCAAAAAAAGCCAAATTATTAATTAAAACCCCTGCCACTTCAAAGGATAAGCCTAAATTCATTAATCCTCGAATTAATAACGGAAATAATGGAAAAAATGCCACATTTCCGCCCGGTTCTTTCTGATTAATAATTTCATATCCCGAAGTTGCAATAATTTGATAGAGGGGACTATCCCAAGCAGAAAAAACTCCCCAGCCCCACTGAGAAGAAACGGGAGAAAAGAAAGCAATTGCAAAAAACGTCAACAGAATCATACTGCGACTCAGTATCCCCATTGTTAAGGCAAAAATAATCCCATTAGATTGACAAATTGTGGCAATTTGAGTTAAAAAATCTAGTAATTTAGCAAAAAGTTGAGTTAGCACCTTCCGATAATTCATAGGTTGTTTTTTCACGCCCTTATTTACAATTCAATTAAAAATCAACTTTAATTTACAATTAGAGAAATTCTACCAAGGATCAGGCAAAATTGACATTTTTAATAAAAATTGCAGATTCAGATAAATTATGCTAGAAAAATGAATAAGGGAAGAAAAAGCTGACCCGTGCTTTCTCTGTAACTCAAAACCTCGATTTGTGCCAGGAAATGTCCTATGTTTTTTAATGCAACTCAACTTTTAATTGATAACTTTGTTGAACAACTTCGCTCAGGATATCATCATACCTATGGGGGATTTAATGCCCATTATGGGGATATTGTCGCTTGGGCTGGAGGGATGGCTTTAGAAAATATTGCCAATAGCGATGCCCTCTATCATGATGTTGAACATACCATAATCGTTACATTAGTCGGTCAGGAAATTTTACGCGGAAAACATATCCGTGAAGGTGGGGTTTCTAGCGAAGATTGGCTGCATTTTATGATCTCTCTAGTTTGTCATGATATTGGTTATGTTAAAGGGGTTTGTCGCCAAGATCGAGAGGGATATTATGCCACAGGATGTGATGAAAACAGGGTACTTTTGCCCTTTGGATGTACAGATGCGAGTTTAATGCCTTATCATGTTGATCGGGCTAAATTGTTTATTAAAGAACGATTTGGGGGACATCCTTTAATTGATGCAAAAGTCATTCAATCTAATATTGAACTGACGCGATTTCCAGTTCCTCAAAAATCCGATCATCAAGATACAATCCATTATCCCGGTTTAGTGCGGGCGGCGGATTTAATTGGTCAATTAAGTGATCCTCGATATCTTCAAAAAATTAGTGCCTTATTTTATGAGTTTGAAGAAACAGGATTTAATCAAAAAGCAGGCTATCATAATCCCGGAGAGTTGCGAAGAAATTACCCTCAATTTTATTGGCATAAAGTTTATCCCTATATTAAAGATAGTCTACGGTACTTATCTTTAACTCAGCAAGGCCAACAAATTATTGCCAATCTGCACGCCAATGTCTTCCTGGTTGAACATGAGGAAACCATCAAGGAGGTTGTTATGGTTTAATCTGTTTAATCGTTGAAGGACAAGATTTTAATGTTCCATCAGGTCATCTATCCCAAAATAGGGTAAACTACTTTATATTTTAAATTTTTCATGAGTTCCATGACGAATTCTGTTTTTTCGCCTTTACAAAGTCGTTTACTCACGGGGTTACTGATTTTAGTCGTGAGTTGGTTAAGCTTTCAATTTTTAGGTTATGTTGGCGAATTAATCAGTATATTAGTTACCTCTGGATTAATTGCCTTTCTTCTGAACTACGCCGTAGCAAAATTAGAACGCTTTATTCCGCGAGGAATTGCCGCCGCTTTAGTGTATTTAATTGCCATTGTAACCTTTGTAATTATTGCCTTAACTCTTGTCCCCCCTGTCTTTAATCAAGGACGACAATTAATTACCCGATTACCGGAATTAATCGAATCAGGACGGCAACAGTTAGCCGAATTTCAAGTCTGGAGTGTTGAGCGTAATTTACCCTTTGATGTGGGAATTTTACAACAGCAACTGTTGTCTCGAATTCAATCAACCATTGAACCCATCCTGACCGGAAGTTTAGGCTTAGTTCTGGGAACCTTTAATTGGTTTTTTGACTTAATTTTTATTTTGGTCATTGCCTTTTATATGTTATTAGATGGGGAACGGTTATGGAACCTCCTAATCACTATTTTATCTCCCCAAATTCGAGAGGTTTTAACCTTTTCACTAGAACGAAATTTGAAAAAATTTGTTTTAGGACAAACCTTGCAGGGAATTTTTATGGCAATCACCTTAACCTTTGCCTTTTTAATGTTAAAAGTTCCCTATTTCCTATTATTTGCCGTTGTGATTGGATTATTGGAAATTATTCCATTTGTGGGAGCCACATTAGGAATTGGAACTGTCACTATTATCGTCGCTTTTATTGATTGGTGGCTGGCTTTACAAGTGTTAGCGGTTGCCATTGCAATTCAACAAGTGAAGGATAATATTGTTGCCCCTCGAATTATGGGAGATTTAACCGGATTAAGCCCTGTGATTATTTTTAGTGCTTTATTATTAGGAGGAAAAATAGCCGGATTATTAGGATTTATTCTGGCGATTCCGATGGCTGGGGTGGTTAAAAGTATTATTGAAGTGGTTGTTGATCCCACTTTACCTCCTCAAACCGGTTCCTTCTTTTATAATCCTTTAGATTCAAAAGTTAACTTAACGCCAACGGAAACTTTATCTCTAGCCGAACAAGAACGCTTGAAGGTGTAAAATAAAAAAATAGAGACACAACTCTACACGTTTTTCAACAATTCTTTGAGTGAAAAATCTGAACTATGAAATGGTGGCAACGACTTAAAACTAATCCTTTAGCTCAATTTGGAGCCGGAATTTTATTGTTATTTTATGTGATCGTCATTGCAGCAGATTTTGTTGCGCCTTATAGTCCTTATGAATCGCAACTGAACGCTTCATTATTGCCACCGACTCAAATTTATTGGTATAACCAACAAGGGGAATGGATTGGCCCCCATGTTTACCCCACAACTCAAGGCCCGGTGGATATTGAAACGGGAATTCGTCAACTTAATGTTGATAAAAGTCAGCCGAGTCCTGTCCGATTTTTTGTCCAGGGAGAACCCTATAAAATATTAGGAATTATCCCGTTTAATCGACATTTATTTGGCACAATTGGAGCCGGACAAATTAACCTAGTGGGAACCGATGAACAAGCCAGAGATCAATTTAGTCGGATTATTTTTGGAGGTCGAATTAGTCTCACTATTGGATTAGTAGGAATTCTAATTTCGTTCCCGTTAGGAATGATTTTTGGAGGAATTTCTGGTTATTTTGGCGGATGGTTAGATACTTTTATTATGCGAAGTGTTGAAGTATTAATGATAATTCCTGGGTTATATTTGTTGGTGGCATTAGTAGGGGTATTACCCCCGCAAATAACCAGTACCCAGCGTTTTTTATTGATTGTGGTGATTATTTCCTTTATTAGTTGGGCTGGGTTAGCACGAGTAATTCGAGGACAAGTTTTATCGATTAAAGAACAACAATTTGTTCAAGCTTCACGGGCTATAGGAGCTAATTCTTTCTATATTATTACTCGTCATATTTTACCCCAAACCGCAACCTATCTCATTATTTCGGCTACATTATCAATTCCCAGTTTCATCATTGCAGAATCAGTTTTAAGCTTTTTAGGTTTAGGAATTCAACAACCCGATCCCTCTTGGGGAAACTTACTTTCTTCGGCAACAAATGCCTCAATTTTAGTGTTACAACCTTGGTTAATTTGGCCTCCTGCTATTTTAATTATTTTAACGGTATTAGCTTTTAATTTATTAGGAGATGGGTTAAGAGATGCCCTTGATCCTCGGAGTCTGCAACGATAAACACAATTGAATTCAAGTTCTAGTGATGTTAACTGATAAATCTGGATGTCGAAATGTTGTGATTGTTGGAGGCGGCCCATCGGGACTAGCGATCGCTTTAATGTTAGCAAAACGGGGCTGGACAGAAATTACTGTTTTAGAAAAACGAAAAACGGCTGACTATTACGAACCGGATAAAGCGTTTAACTATCAAATTGATGGTCGAGGTCAAAAATTATTAGATTGGCTAGGATTAACCCCAAACCTAGCAGAAATGAGTGTTTCTAGTCAAGAATTTTACTTAACGATAATTCAACTTAATGGAAAGCGAAAAACGATAAAATTACCCTTTATTAATCCTAATCGAAAAACAGCTTATTGGTTGCCTCGAAGAACCTTTGTTTCTTTACTTTATGAAGAAATTGAACGCAATTGGCAACAGCAAATCACTGTTTTATTTGAAACAAAATGTATTGAATTAAATCAGAAACAGGAACAATTGCAGGTCATTGTTGAATTAAAAAATAGCGAATTAAAGCGTTTTACACCTGGTTTTGTAGTCGGTTGTGATGGTTTAAATTCTATTGTTCGTCAAACCCTAAACGACTGGGAAAAACCTGATAATCATCGCTTTGAAATGCAATATTTTCCCTCGCCTAGTTCAGGACTGCGCTATCAAGTTTTAACCTTACCGCCTCAATTTCCGCTTTCAAACCAGCTAGATGATCAATCTGTCTGTACAATGGCTTATGCAATTCGGGGTAAAGCCGTAGAAGGTCAGAAGAAAATTTCTTTGGGTTTATTACCGATGAAAAATCCCGATGAACCTCGAACTGCTAATATTATTACTTATCCTCATCATAAAATTTGGACTCTAAAAACAAATCAAGAATTATATCGTTTTTTAGAACAATCTTTCCCTCAATTATCCATTCGTGATATTATTTCTGAGTCTGAAATTACACGATTTGTCAACAGTCAAGGTGGTGTTTTTCCCGTTCCTCAATTTTGTTCAGGATTACACTTTTTATTAAAATCTGATCAAACTTTCTCTGCCATCCTCTTATTAGGAGATGCAGTCCATTGTTTTCCCCCGGATATTGGTCAAGGGGTCAACTCAGCGTTAGAAGATGTCTATATTTTACAACAGATTCTCGAAGAAACTCAAGATGATTTATTGTTAGCTTTACCGCTATATGAAGCTCGACGTTCTGGAGATATTGAAGCGTTAATTCGTTTAGCTCAAACGACTTTTCCTTGGCAATATAACCAAAATGGGTTCCGTCGAAAGTTATGGGATATAAACTTTTTAATTAGACTGCTTCTGAATCGATTTTTGCCTTTCTTTTTCAGTCCTCCTGCATTTTTAATGATTCAAGATTATCAACTCAGTTATCAAGAAATTTGGCATCAAAACCAACGCACAAATCAACGTTTTCTCATCCTCGGTGTAACGCTGTTAGGCCTATTATTTCTTCTGGGATTCAGTTTTAACGTCTAACTCAGATTGGCTTAAGAAGCTAACTTCTACCCTATTCACCGAGATAGGACGTTAAAGTTTGATAATCTGAAAAATCTGAACAGTTAATAGCTTGTTCTGTTAACGCAATTTTGGGATTAATGGTACATTTTAATTGATAATTTCCGGTAAAAAATTTACAGGTTGAACAAGGAATTTTATGTAATTCTTTAACGCTGGTTATTCCTTGTGTCAGTGTTCTATAGGTACTCCAGATTAACGAAAAAACAAATAACCAAGCAACACTAAAGCAAACAATCTGCAATAGGATCGGTGAAATAAGATTAAAAAAATATAGAATTTGAGACATGGCAGTTAGGAATAACAAAGAGGTAAGCTAAAGCTAATACTCATCTATTCTGAAGGGATGACTGTTTCCCCTCATCTAACTTCAGCATGATCTGTTTGTGAATTCGGTTTGTAAATTAAGCGATAAAACTCATCCATTGAAGAAGTCTCATCATTGATTACAACCGAAATTAACAAAATCTCTACCTTAAGTTAGAAAATGAATTGATCAGAAATCGGTAAAGTATTGATTACTTCTCTATGAAGTTAAGCTTGGGAATTGAAATTTTCTGGATTCATATTGCTAAATATCCCTTAACTCCTTTTTGGATTATTTAATGGGATTTTTAAGTAAAAAATGTCCTCTTTTGAGGGTTGAGATTGCCATCTTTATCGATAAAGTTGGTGATGAATTGTAGCGTTTCGTTTCAACGCTGAAACACAATTTCTCCAAAGTTGGGTGTTGCTAGTGCAGTCGGGTTTGATTTTTTTTCTATCCCTTTCTCTGATTCATGAATGGTTTTTTTAATATTAACCCGGATGCACTGGCTCATCTTTAGCAACTTGGATTCGCTCTGATGGAGTCAGTAAATACATGGCAGCGAAATTCCCAAAATTTGATCAAGGTCTTGCTCAAGACCCAACCACTCGCCGAATTTGGTACGGGATTGCCACGGCCCATGATTTTGAAAGCCATGATGGCATGAACGAGGAAAATCTCTATCAAAAGATTTTTGCCTCTCATTTTGGTCATTTGGCGATTATTTTTTTATGGACATCCGGCAACCTGTTCCATGTCGCTTGGCAAGGAAATTTTGAACAGTGGATTCGAGATCCCCTGCACATTCGTCCCATTGCCCATGCCATCTGGGACCCCCAATTTGGCAAACCGGCAGTGGAAGCCTTCTCCCAAGCCGGAGCTATAAACCCCGTTAATATTGCCTATTCGGGCGTTTATCATTGGTGGTATACCATTGGGATGAGAACCAACGCCGAGCTTTATCAAGGCGCTGTTTTCCTCCTGCTTTTGGCGGCATTGTTTCTATTTGCGGGCTGGTTACACCTTCAACCCAAATATCGTCCGAGTTTGTCTTGGTTCAAAAATGCGGAGTCCCGCCTTAACCACCACTTAGCGGGTTTATTTGGGGTCAGTTGTCTAGCCTGGACAGGCCATTTAGTTCATGTTGCCATTCCTGAATCCCGTGGCCAGCACGTCGGATGGGATAACTTCTTGACCACGTTACCCCATCCGGCCGGACTCAAACCCTTCTTTACTGCAAATTGGGGGGTTTATGCCCAAAATCCTGATACGGCGCAGCACGTTTTTGGCTCATCGGACGGGGCAGGAACGGCGATTTTAACGTTTTTGGGTGGGTTTCATCCCCAAACTGAATCGTTATGGCTGACGGATATTGCTCATCACCATTTAGCGATCGCGGTGATCTTTATTATTGCGGGTCATATGTACCGAACCAACTTCGGCATTGGCCACAGTATTAAAGAGATGTTGAACTCGAAAGATCCGTTGTTTGGGGTTCCCACTGAAGGACAGTTCAACTTACCCCACCAAGGTTTGTATGATACCTATAACAACTCCCTGCATTTTCAGTTAGGAATTCACCTGGCTGCGTTGGGGGTGGTGACATCGCTGGTGGCGCAGCATATGTATTCCATGCCACCCTATGCGTTTATCGCCAGGGATTATACAACCCAATCGGCACTGTATACCCATCATCAATATATTGCTGGGTTCCTCATGGTCGGAGCCTTTGCCCATGCGGCTATCTTCTGGGTTCGAGACTATGACCCCGACCAAAACAAAGGCAACGTTTTAGATCGGGTTTTGAATCACAAAGAAGCGATTATTTCCCATTTAAGTTGGGTGTCTCTATTTTTGGGATTCCATACCCTGGGTATATACGTTCACAATGATGTCGTCGTTGCCTTTGGGACACCGGAAAAGCAAATTTTGATTGAACCTGTATTTGCTCAGTTCATTCAAGCGGCTCATGGTAAAGCCCTTTATGCAATGGATGTGTTACTGGCGAACCCAGACAGTATTGCCCATACTGCTTGGCCAAATCATGGGAATGTTTGGCTACCCGGTTGGTTAGATGCGATTAATTCCGGTAAGAATTCATTGTTTTTAACCATTGGCCCTGGGGACTTCTTAGTTCACCATGCGATCGCTTTGGGTCTACACACCACCACCTTAATTTGTGTCAAAGGTGCGTTAGATGCCCGTGGCACTAAACTGATGCCTGATAAAAAAGACTTCGGTTTTACCTTCCCTTGTGATGGCCCTGGACGGGGGGGCACTTGTCAAACGTCGGCTTGGGAGCAATCGTTCTTCCTAGCAACTTTCTGGATGTTGAATACCCTCGGTTGGATCACGTTCTATTTCCACTGGAAACATTTAGGGGTGTGGCAAGGAAACGTTGCTCAATTTAATGAAAGCTCAACCTATATTATGGGTTGGTTTCGGGATTACCTCTGGCTGTATTCGGCTCAGGTGATCAATGGTTACAACCCCTACGGAACCAGTAACCTCTCGGTTTGGGCCTGGATGTTTCTGTTCGGACATTTGGTTTGGGCCACTGGGTTTATGTTCTTGATCTCTTGGCGAGGCTATTGGCAAGAACTGATTGAAACGTTAGTTTGGGCCCATGAACGCACCCCTCTGGCGAACCTTGTGATCTGGAAAGACAAACCGGTTTCGCTGTCAATTGTTCAAGGATGGTTAACGGGTTTAGTTCACTTTACGGTGGGCTATATCCTCACCTATGCCGCGTTCCTACTGGCTTCAACGGCTGGAAAATTTGGCTGATCATCCCTGAAAGGGTGAATGATTAACTATAGGGGTGACGACAGTTGCCCCTATGTTTTTGTGCTTCAGTATTAGAAATCAGGTTAGCTATTATAGGGATGAACCTTGTTGCAACACCACAATGAGCATCAATCTCACCTCTGACCAAGAACAATTTATTCAAACTCAACTAGAATCTGGAAAATATCAAACCCCTGAACAAGTCATCTCAACTGCGTTGCGCCTACTGGATGAATGGCAAAGGGCTGAGGCAGAATGGGCTAAAGATGTGGCAGCTAAAATCGATGCGGCTGTATCCACCTCTGAAGAAAATCCTCCCCTTGATGGTGAAACTTTTATCAATGAGATTTTAGAACGGTTTAAGCCAACCCATTAGGATACAACGATGCTGCTTGCTAGTTACCAGGAGCGTCGCACAAGTCGCTCACTGGATCAAACTGCATTGTTGGATAGTGTATATTTATAATCTATAGAAGGATTTTAATGGCAACAGCGCAATGGACTATTCCCGACTGGTAAAACTCAGCCAAGAACTGTTAACCAGAACTGCCCTTCTGAGCTTAAGCTATTCGGCTCTAGTAAGGAGAAGTAATATCAATGACCGTTTTTTATGTTTGTCTCACAGAGCAGTGTAGAATTGATGCTACTAAGTATGGTGTCATTCAAGATATTGAAAAGTTTGCTGAAAAGCTAAAAAAAGACCAAAGTACGAGAGGACTTGATCGATTTCCAAAACCCTATTGGAAGAAATCAATGGCAAGAGGTCGTATTGTTATTGAAGAGTATCCTCTGAGTGAAGACAAGATCATCCTCGGCCTGTCCCGATTTTTCATGCGAGGGTCTGATGATCGAGAATATGAGCCTTCTTATAAAGACACAGAATCTTTTTGGAATAAAAACAAGGTTTCTGGTTCTGAAATAGAAGCATTTCTTGACACCATAAAAAAAACACCAATTCCTCCCAAAAAACAGTTATCAGAAATTGAGAGTCAGTATCTTCAATCGATATCAAGTTCTTACTTGACTGATGAACCTGTATTCTTAGAAAGTTATGACTGGGTTGATCGTATATCTCAGGATTATATCAAACATCATATTTCACGCTATTCCGATTTAAGCAAGAATATTGCATTTGAAGAATTTGCGCCTAATCAAGATTTGATCAAGCACGCAACAAATCCTAACATTCAAATTCTATATCGGTATTTTCCAGAACATAAGAGAATATTATTAATATCTCCCCTAAACAAAAATAAACAAGACGATGAAAAAGAGTTACGAGAGAAGTATAAAGATATTTTAGTTAATTCACAAGTCGAACTTGACACAATTATCCGTTGGAGTCGGCGTGCCTACCCTTCGATCATTGTCTGTGATGAGGAAGTGTGGATACAGGTTCAGAACACTGCTGAGGCTAATTTAGCATTATCGCCTGAAGAAGAGAAAATTCTTGAAAAAATATCAAATCCTGCTCATGGAGAACCAAGATATCCATTATTTATCAATGGACGACCAGGTAGTGCTAAATCAACTATCCTTCAGTATTTATTTAGTGAGCATTTAACTCACTATAAAGACGAGGCTGGCTCATTAGTCAATCCACCATTGTACTTGACTTACAGCACTCCACTTTTGGAGAAAGCTCGTTCATCTGTAAAAGATATTTTACTCTGTGGTGCAAAACATCTTGAGCATGGATCTAATTCCAAAGAGAATCCAAAATTGAAGCAGATATTAGATCAGAGTTTTCGCACTTTTCGTGACTTTTTGCGTGAGAAACTTCCTCATGAAGTGAAGGCTGATTTTGTGGATGCTAAGTATATAAACTTTGAGCAGTTCCGCAAGGAGTGGGATAAGGCACGAGAAAAACTACCTAAATCTGAAGAGCAACGTAATATTAGTTCAGGGCTTGCATGGCACGCCATAAGAACCTTTATTAAGGGTATGCAAAACGAATTGGGTGCTGAAATCGATCCTGAATTTTACGAATGTGAATTACCTCGCAATTTAAAATCCATCTCAGATAACACCTTTCAATTAATTTACGAGAAAATTTGGCAACGTTGGTATAAACCACTTTGCGGAAAAGAAGGCTTTTGGGATGACCAAGACTTAGCTCATGCAGTTTTAGAGTATTCAGCCAACGAATTATCACAATACCCGGCAGTGTTCTGTGATGAAGCTCAAGATTTCACCAGCGTTGAACTTGAGTTGATTCAACGTTTATCTCTTTACTCTGATCGCCAAATACCTAGCCATCTTGCTAAGGATGTTCCGTTTGCCTTTGCAGGCGATCCTTTTCAAACTTTAAACCCCACAGGGTTCAACTGGACTGCAACACAGGCGAGTTTTCATAAAAACATTGTTCAGAAGTTCGACGATAGCAGTGGTTCTGCCAAATTAGAGTTTAATTATCAAGAACTATCCTTCAACTACCGTTCATCAGAACAAATTGTCAAGTTAGCTAATTTAATTCAACTTCTACGAGGGAAACTGCTAGATATTAAAGGCTTGCGTCCACAGCAAAGTTGGACAAGACAAGAAACAAGTAGTCCTGTATGGTTCCGAGCAGAAGATGCAGCTTGTAAAGACAAAATTCGAGAACAAAAGGAACTGATTATCATTATTCCTTGTGAAGAGAACGGTGAAGTGGAGTATATTAAAGGTGATCCTTTTCTGTCTAGCTTTGCGTTAGGGAATGATGAGAAGGTTTCAAGAAACATTTTAAGCCCAGCAAGAGCTAAAGGATTGGAGTATAAGCGTGTATTGCTATACAAGTTTGGTGAAGAAGCAAGAAAAAAAGTGCCAGAATTTCTGAAATATCTTAAAAATATTAATGATCCAAAACTTGAGCCTCCTGAGATTGAAGAGTGTTTGGCATGGGAGTATTTTCTTAACCAGTTTTATGTTGCAGTAAGTCGCGCTCGCAAACGTTTGTTTATCGTAGATTCTGATCAGGCACTAGAAGAGTTCTGGAAATTATTTACAGATATCCAAAAACAACGTGAACTACTTGACTTATATCAAAGTATCAATAGTAATGAACAGTGGAGCCTTGAAAACATAGGTGGCATGATACAAGGTGACGAAGACAGCTGGTCAGCTGATCGTGATGATCCGTATAAGTTAGCTCAGAATTATGAGGCTCAAGGTCGTAGCTCAAGAGATCCCGATCTGCTAGATCTTGCTAGCTGGAACTATCATCTTGCTAACTGTCCTGACAAAGCCAAGCTTTGTCAAGCAGCCGCCTACGAATTTAGGGAACATTTTGCAAATGCAGGTAATTTATTCAAAGAGTTAAAGCAAGCCAATGATGCTTGTCGGTGCTATTGGGCTGGAAAAGATGTAGATGCAATTATCGATTTAGTTAAGCAACTTCCTGAAATTGATACAAACCCGCGCGTTACAGCAGCAAGAGTCATCAAACGAGATCAAAATACTAGGCAAGACATTGACAATCTGCTGACTGCTTTACAAAAGGTTGAACCTATAAGATCAGATGATTCCACTAAAATCGAAAGTAGCGCATGGCAGTGGTTTTTTAAGGAACTGATTATTAAAGTCGATCAGGCAATTACATCGAGTGGCGAAGCTCATCTTTTAGGCTGGAAACCGTTAATTGAAGGTATAGTCAAAACTTTAAGTCACCTCAATTTTTCCTCCAAAGATTATCCAGATATCGGCAAGTTGTACTTCTTGGTTGGAGAATTTCAAGAAGCTGTCACACATTGGGATAAATGTTCTGCCATTCAGAAACAGTCTCAGAAGTCACCAACGTGGCTTCTTCGATCACGGGCTAAAATAGAAGGTTATCCAGACAATCTCCAATATTATCATCAACTGAAAGATGACAATGCTGTAATAGAGGCTTGGCGAAGTGCTGGGAGTCCTATTCCTAGAGAAACACCCGTCGTCAACAGAATTCTCGAATCTGCTGTAAAAATTGGTAATGTTGAGGCTATCCGATCCCTACTTCCTGTCTGCAATGACATTGCAAAAGTAAGGGACTTGGTTAGGGATAGCAAGAATGAGGTACTCCGTGAACTGCGTGGTAGTATTTCTGTTGCTATTAACCAATGCTTGGAAGCCGATAGCGAATGGGAAGAAATTGTCAACTTTACCCAGACTTACGAGATTAGTCATTTGCTGATTGGAAAATCACGAAATATTCCATATAGTTCGCTCAATGAGGAGTTGAAAAAAGCGAAAATTGAGTGGGATCAATCAATTGCTATTGCCGCTGCTGTGCGCGTGCTTGCCAGATCCGAGCGACTTGTTAAGGAGAATTTTAAGTCTCAACAAATCATTTCAGAATTCCTGAAGCAACATCTCATCATTGACAATAATAGTAGCCCAGAACAACACAAAATCATGCGGGAAGTTCATCAAATATTGAGTGTAGATGAGGTTGGGTCTGCTTTTGAAAGGGCATTCAAACTCACTTTTGCCTTTGAATATTACGAACAATGGTACAAGAGCAATAGTCCAGCCCAAGAACTTCACCTGATTTCTCCATCATCTAAGGATATCAATCTTGCCAAGCGACGCTGGATGAAATGCAAATATATCCTCGCTGAGACAGAACAAAACGCACGAAGCCCTCAACTGAAAGAGGAAGCTCAAAAGATGGCTGATCAATTAAACGTGTCTATTGATGATGAGCCAAAATACTTAGAACTTCCTGACATCACTGAGTTGAATATTCCAAGTTCTTCAGAAGCAATAACACCAAAAGCTTTGATTCTAACAAAAGATATGAACGAAGAACTAACCATTAAAGGCTTAAATTTCATCGTGAAGACAGACCATATCCAGAAGCAGCGTATTTCTCTTAAACGAGTCGATAATGGGGATAATGTTTTGTTCAGTCTAAACAAGGTAAGCAGTGATGATGTATCAGTCAAAGAGTTGGCAGAAACTCCTACACTAAAAGTTTGGGTAATTGAGGAATGGGATATTAACATTGAAAGTCAAACTAATACAGGTGATTCTATCATTTCGTTAAAAACGAGTGAAGGCAACCCGATTATTCGTATTGAATTACCGAAAATATCAAACTGATCTCAAATTAAAGAATGTGAAGCCTTCTATAAAAAGCTGCACCATTGCCTGCGATGAGCATACAGTGGTGGCAGCTAACTGATTGGGATCGGTCTATTTTCTGTGTTTGCAGGCTGTGTTATAGCACTACGGAAAAAAGTAAACCAGTATTCTTCTCAAACCGATTGACCCAAACCTCAACACAACCGTGATCCCTATCACACAACTCTAATTCGTATCAGAAGATAGTGGATTTACAGTATTTAGGCCACAACCATGTTGACTGGAGAACGCAAGGCGGACAACCGGATGGATAGTCCTGAAACCGCCAGTGGAGTTATTCGCCTCAAACCCCAACAATACATCCATATTCTCGATACCAATACCGGGGTCACTCGCTTAGAAGTTGGCCCCCAAACCATTACGCTTCGGGATCATGATCGCCTTGCCTTACGTCCAGAGTCCATGATCGTTGTCCCCCCTCGCTATTATTGCATCATTACTAATCCGGTTTTGCGAGATGAAGACGGTCAACCCTTGGCGGATCAACATGGTCAAATTCGGCTCCGCTATCAAGCTAATTCCATGACGACATCAATTGTATGTCCTAACACTTCATAAACTTTTCGTTGTTTAAAGAGTTCTAAACAATCAGCATTAATTTTATTGTTGGCGGCTTCTTGTTGTAAGATTTTTAAAGCTGTTACAGTAGGTAATCCGCTTTTATAAGGGCGATCGCCGGCTGTTAGGGCATCATAAATATCTGCAATAGTAATAATTTGAGCTTGGATGGGAATTTCGGGGAATTTTAATCCCAAAGGATATCCGGTTCCATCCAGTTTTTCATGATGTCGATAAGCAATTGTGGGAATATTTTTTAAGTCATTTGTCCAGGGAATTTGCTTTAAGAATTCATAAGTATAACTAACATGGGATTCAATCTTTTCTCGTTCTTCTGGGGTTAAATTTCCTCGTTCTACTAACAGTTGATTAATTTCTTCTGAAGTTAATAAAGGTTTTATTTGTCCATCTAAATCTCGATAGGTCATTTGAGCCAGTTCCCGCAGATGGTTTAAGGGATCTTCTGCTAAAACTCTGGGTTCATTTGCTTCTAACAAAACGGCCCAATATTGGCTTAATTTAGCAATTGATTCTGATAATTTTGTATCTAATTCTGGGATAGATTTACAAAATTGACATTCCGTTTCTGGGGATAATTTATGGGCGGAATGCTGCAACAAATGTTCGTATTTAGTTTGGGTACATTCTAATTCTAAGGTGCGTTGTGCTAAGGCAAATCGATGACGGATAACCTCTAATTGCAGCGAATAAAGTTTTTTCGGTTTGGTTAAAATTGCTTCAGGAACACCCACTTTCCCAAAATCATGTAATAATGCAGCATAGCGAAGTTCTTGAAGTTGACGTTCACTAAAACAAAAAGGTGCTAAGGAACCTGAATTAACCGTATTAACTTCTTGACTTAAACGAACTGCTAATTCTGCCACTCGTTCTGAGTGACCAAAGGTACAAGGATCACGAGCTTCAATCACTTGTACAGATGTGCGAACAAACCCCTCAAATAGATGTTCAATACTTTCTTGTAAGTGATTTCGTTCAATGGAAATAGCGGCTTGGGAGGCGAGCGATCGCAAAATTCGCTCTTCCCAAATCGAATAAGGTTGGGTCATTTCTACTGCATTTTCAGCCGTAATTGCTACATCCGGGTTGATTTTGCGGTTAATGAGTTGTAGAACCCCAATCACTTCTCCTTTGCGATTTTGCATCGGAACCACTAATACCGAACGAGTCCGATAACTAATATTTTCATCAAAACTACGATCCAGTTGATAGGGTTCATGTTCTGGTAAATTATAGGCATCGGGAATATTTAATGAAACGGATTTTAACGCCACATATCCAGCTAAACTTCGAGGAGTTAAAGGAATGGCAAATTCTTTAAAGGATAAATTGGGTAAAGACGCATTTTGGGCAACTTTAAACAGCAATTTGGGGTTGTTATCACTGTTATCGATGAGATAGACACTTCCCGCATCACTCCAAGTAATTTCCCGACTTTTTGTTAATATTAAATTCAGCAGGGTACTTAACTCTTGAGTTCCAGATAGAGCCGTACCAATATCAAGCAGTTTCTCAATGAGTTCGGCTTGCTCATCGAAGTTATGGAACAATTCGGGTTTCTCAAAAATTATTTTCATTCGACACTTTCACTCCACTTCCCTCGAACTATTAATACGGTGAAATTTAGTTACTCTATCCTAAAGTTATTCAGAAAAAAAATCAGCACTGATGTTATGATTAACCCAGTGCTGAAATTTGTTGAGCTAAAGCAAAATCTTTCTCGGTTAACCCCCCAGCGTCATGAGTTGTTAGACTAATGGTGACTTTATTATAAGAAATCTCTAAATCGGGGTGATGTCCAGCAACTTCTGAAGGTTCGACTAACTTGTTTACAAATTCAATCGCTTCAATAAAATTTTTAAATCGTTTGACTAATTTTAAATAGTTTCCCTCCACTGTCCAAGCTGGAACTTGCTGGGAAAGGCGTTGAATTTCGCTATTACTGAGTCGTCCTACCATGGGCTACTTTAAAATGATAATAAATGTAGGATTAAAATAACTATCCGCTCTCACCCAGAGTTTGTGTTAGCAGTTGCCTTCACAATAGGGTAAGAGCGGTCTAGCGGGTCTCCTGGATTAGAACCTGACTGCCGGAAGATCATTTAGTATGAGTCCGGTTATCTAGGTCAGCGAGTGTCCTGAATGAACACAAACTTTAGACTAGATGACAGCCCCGGCGCACAGTCGGCATTTTCCAATCCGGTGACCCATGGGTTTACTACTTTCAATCATGGGCATCACCTCCTTGGCTCCCTAAACGGTTTAATGCGTTCAGTGTTTACGCTTTTTAAGATAACACAGGATTTTAAAATTGTGTGTTCCCCAGATGTTAAGAAAATCAAATATTTTACATCGATAAAATTAAGATTTTGCAATCTATCTACAGGAAGAGGGAACAGAAGGGAAAAGAAAATAGGGAATAGGGGGTGAGAAACAGTGATGAGTTATCTTGCTTAACCCTGTTGTTCCAACTCGGCTAAATTCAGGTTTTCATAACATTCAAAGGGTTGATGAATCCAAGGGTTATCCGCTAGATAATCAACAAAATAATCGGGAGTCATTACTGAACAACTTTTATACCAGAGAACGGCCGTTTTCATCTCTTGGATTTGAGGATAACGAGATTGCAACCAACGGATAGATTCTTGTAAACTAATCCCAGAATCCACTAAATCATCCACTAATAAAACGTGACTTCCCAAGGTGTCCGTCGTCATGGTTAAGTGTTCAGCAATTTTGATCGCGCCTCGAACTTTTCCCCCTGGCCCATGATAGGATGATGTTGCTAAAATCGCCATCGGTTGTTCAAAAATCCGAGACAGAATATCCCCGACTCGTAACCCTCCCCTCGCTAAACAGACAATTTGATTAAATTGCCATTGAGACTGATAAATTTTGATGGCTAAGGTTTCAATTTTGTGGTGGTATTCCGTCGCTGAAATATACAAATCGCTCATACTGGGTAATGGTTCAACACACAAAGGATTGTTCAAATCATATCAAAGACTTAGGACATTTTAGATAAACAGCGTTCTAAATAAATTTGAGCCACTTTATCCATCGGAAGATAATGTAGACATTCTTGGAATAATCTAGCAGCCTCGGAGTAACGTTCTAAATAATATTGCATTAATCCATATTCAAAGGTGGTTTTTGTCCGAAGTTTTCCGGCTTTTATTTCCGGCAAATCTGAATCAAATACTTCATATACCGTTACCGCATCGGATTTTCCTTTGACTTTGACTCGATCAATAATCCGAATTGCATACTCGTTGGCATTTCCTAAAGCCATAAAAGTAGGATGGGTAATTAATAAAGACACCCCATAATTTTTTGTTAAATTTTCAATGCGAGAAGCTACATTAACAGAATCACTAATCACTGTACTATCCAGTCGATTTTTACCCCCCACAATTCCTAACATTAATCCTCCGGTATTAATACCAATTCCAATTTTAATCGGGGGACGTTCGGGGCGTTGTCGGGTTTCATTATACTCATTCAGTCGGCTAATCATTGAAATCCCAGCCCGAACTGCATCATCAGCAGACCCGCCAAATAATGCCATAATTTCATCCCCAATATATTTATCAATAAAACCATAATTTTCGACGATGGCAGGTTCCATGCGACTTAAAAACGCATTAATAAATTTAAAATTATCTTCAGGAGTCATCCCTTCAGAAAGGCTGGTAAAGTCCCGAATATCAGCAAATAAAATCGACATTTCCTTTTGAACTGCCGCCCCTAACTGAACTTCTACAATACTTTCATAACCTAAAAAAGATAAAAATTCATGGGGAACGAATCGCGCCGCCGCATCCGTTAGTTCAAATTCCGAATCTAACGCTTCATCTAAATGATGATTCAATTCTGAAAGTTTTGCCATAAATTGTAAGCGTTCTTCTTCGGCAGTTTTTCGTTCCGTAATATCAACGACAAACCCTTCATAATACAGTAATTCATTCTGATCATTAAAGACAGCCCGTGCATTTTCTGAAATCCAAATAATGCTACCATCTTTGCGGTAGGCTTTAAATTCAAATCCTGAAACTTCCCCTTGTTGATCAATTAATTGTATAAAATCTAATCGGCGTTGAGAATCTACATAAATTTGTTCTTCAACATTCATCACCGTTGACATTAAATCCCAAGGAGAATCATAACCTAAAATCTTCGCTAAGGCAGGATTTGCACTGATATAATGCCCCTCCCTGGTGGTTTGAAATAAGCCTTCACTGGCATTTTCAAATATACTGCGATATTTTTCTTCGGCTTGTCTTAAAGCCAGTTCTGTTTGCTGACGTTTTGTGATATCTTGAAACGCCAGAATCGCATACATTAAATCCCCCTCTTCATCATAAGTCGGTGTTACCCAATTTTCAAGCAATATCGTTTGTTCTCCTTGATTCACTTCTAAAAGAAACGTGGTATCGGGTGTAGGATTATATAAATCACAATAAGGTGTTAATTGATCAAATTGATGCTGTTGACACCAATTAAGATAAGCTTGATAAATATTAGATAAAGCTTCACAAAATAATCCAGGAGTGACTTTAGTTTTGAGCAATTGTTGAGCTTTTTGATTGGTAAAATAGGGTTTACCCGTAGGGTCTAAAACAGCAACGCCAACCGGAATTCCTTCTAAGAATTGCGTCATCTGTTGTTCATTATTACGAACTTGAGAATAAAGTTTAGCATTATCAATGGAAATCGCGGCTTGAGAAAACAGAATTTTGAGGACTTCTAATCGTTCTGGAGTAAACACTGCGGTTGCTAAGTTATTTTCAAGGTATAGAATTCCAATCAATTTTCCTCGATTTTGAATGGGAGTCATGAGGATTGATTTGGATTGATGTTCTATTAAATAAGGATCATTACGATACCGAGATTCTTGACGAGCATCTGCTAAAATTAGAAACTCTTGGGTTTGAATCACGGTATTCAGAATTAACAAAGGTAAAACATTACTCTGTTCTACAGAAACAGATTTTAATAAGGATTCAATCTCAATAGACCCTCCTTTCGTCGGGTTTAAACTGGCTATTGCTTCTATCGCTAATTTTCCCGATTTAGATAAAAGAATACAACATTTTTCGGCTCCTGCGTTTTCAATTACCACTTGAATTAATCGTTTCAAAAGTTGTTCTAAATCGATTTCTTGAGATAAAGCTTGAGAAGCTTTTGTTACCGTTGCTAAATCGAGAGCAGCCGAACCTCCATGACTACTAGAAATAATGGTTTCTGTCGTATTATTACTGATTGTTGTGCCTGTTGTGGGAATAACAAGTTGTGATAAAATAGAATGTAAAAGTTGAGGATAACGAGATTCTAAATCTTTGACTTTTGCCAAAGCACCCCAATGAGCATAACTATAATAGGCATCAATTAAATAAACCCTGGCTATTTTTTCTTTCCCCCAATCTAAATAAAATTTAGCCGCTAATTCCTCTGCTAACGCTTCTTCTTGAATAAATTGATAGGTTTTAGCCAAAGTAATCGCTTGTTCATAGGCTTCAATGGCTTTAATATAATCTCCTTGAATGTGGTTAAATTCGGCCTCCACCAAATAAAATAGATGGGAAAAGTTCATCGGAGTCCCCTGAGAAAAAGCTTTTAATTTTTCTTGATTTTGAGTTACTTTTTCTAAAATTTTAACTTGGTCTTCTGGCGATAACTCCGGGTAGATTGCTAAATTAATTAAAGATTGATAACAATAAAAAAACGGTTGTAAAACAAAATAGGTGTCTTGGTTTAAATAGTATTCAGCTTGCTGAGACCATTCCTTCGCCTGCTGTAATTGATCTAATCTATAATTCAGAACCATGAAATTTAAACTAAGTTCAAAAGAAATTTCCTGGGTCGAATATCCAATTTCAGTCGTTCCTATTGTGCCGTTTTCAGCATGACCTGTAAAATTTAATGAGGTGTCTCCCTCTAATTTTCCATTTAAAATTTGCAAGCTTTGATAATAGGTGGTCAAAATTAATAGTTCTGACGGAGGTTTAAAATTTTGTAATTGATTTAAACACTGACTCAATTCAAACTCCAATTCAGAGACATCGTTTCCCGTGAAATAAGCGATTTCAAGATAAGCTTGAGCGAGACAATAAGCTTCATCAATTTTCCCAGCTTCTTGAGCTTGTAAATAGCAAGTTTTGAGGGGAGATAAAACCTGCTTTAAGGAAGTTTTCCAAGGTTTAATAAACCGATAAACCAGTTGTTTAACTTTGATAATTAATGCGGAATTTGCTTGTTTTTGCGATAATTCTAAAGCTAATTCTCCCATTTGATTCCCGAACTCAATTTCCCCTTGGGTACAAAGAATAAATCCAAAGACAGCATAGACAAAACTTGATAACGTTGTATTTCCTTGTTGATACGATAAATGAATCAGTTTTAAAACCCAAAATGGGAATTGTTCGGGAATTACCCGATAAGCGGAAGGAAAAGCAGAGGTTAAAATTGTAAATAAATTTACTAAATTAGTATCGGATAATTCCGGTAAATCTAATAACGCTAAGGGTGTTCTTCCCCCTAAATCATTCATAAAATTATGCTTAAATTTTTGCCAACTTTCTTGACTAAAATTATCACCCCAGGTAAACCCTAATTGTTGACAAACAGCTAACGCAAGATTGACCGCATTGTCATCTTGATTTTGAATTCTATAAGCTTGAATCATTAACTCATAAATTCTGACTTTATGTCCTAATGTTTGAGCATTTTCTAAAACAATATTTCCCCACTTCTGTAAATTTTCCCAATCTTGACTAAGATAAGCAATTTCTGCTGCTTCTGTGTATAATTCTAAGGTTAATTGATAGTCTCGTTCCCAACTCTCCGTTGTCAATAGCCCCAGACCAATTGCTAAATGTCCAATGGCTGTCGGATAGGCGGTGGCAATTTTGGCTTTTCGTCCGGCTATTAAATTAAATAAGGCTAATTGATCTCGTTCTTTTTGATCCTGAATTAAGCCGACTCCTAAATTAAGTTGATTAATGATATTTAATAAAACTTCGGTTGAAATTTTATTTAAAATCATCTTAATGGATTGATTAAAATATTGTTTTTTAATTTGATTTAAAAGGGAATTTCCGATTTTCAAATGGGTCGCTTGTCGTTGATGAGTGGGAATTAAAAGATAAGCAGCTTGTTGAACCCGGTCATGAATAAATTGGTATTTATCAATACCGGGTTGTAACAACGGTAAGGTTTCATTCGGATCAAAGTGTGAAGGGTAAGATACTTCAGTTTCTAAGGAATAAAAGGGATAAATATCTCTAGCAATAACAATAAATTGAGCCTGTAAAGCAATTTCTAAAGCTTTTAATGTTTCTAAATAAGTTTTTTGAGTTGCGGTGGCTAAATCTACTGCATTAAATTGATTTCCTAAACAAGCCGCAATTTTTAAAATTTCTTGGGTGTTTGGCGGTAATTGTTGTAATTGATGAAGAATTAAATCTAAAATATTAGAGTTAATAGAACGGGTTTTAATTTGAGTTAAATTACATTGCCAACCTCCGAATAAATTTCGATTTTTCAACGAAGATTGAGGCGGATTAAACCAAATTAGTTTTTCTGTATATAAGGATTGGAGAAATTGACGAACAAAAAAAGGATTTCCTTGAGTTTTTTGACTGACTAATTCTGCCAAAGGTTTAGCCCGGTCTAAGGAACAAACTAATGTTTCTGCTATTAGTTGATTAATGGCAGAATCTTCTAAAGCATTTAAAGGAATTCGATGTAAGGGAATTCCTGAATTTTCTAAGGTTTCTAAGATTTTAATTAAAGGATGTGTTTCCCCGATCTCGTCATCCCGATACGCTAAAATTAGCACTAAGGTTGGAGGTGTAGAATAAATATTTTGTTCAGGACTCATCAAAACCTGAATTAATCGTAAGGATTCAACATCAGCCCATTGTAAATCATCTAAAAAAATGACTAAGGGATGATGAGGTTGGGCAAAAGTTTGAATGAGCTTTTGAATTAAGCGATTAAACTGATTCAGGTCAATTTTGACCTCTAATTCAGTCAGGGAAGACTGTTGATTTAATAAAACTTTCAGTTCAGGAATAACAGCCATTAAAACCGGGGCTTGATCTCCGAGTCCATTTAAAAGTTTCTTTTTCCAAGCTTCTACCTGTTCCAAAGGTTCAGTTAACACTTGTTGAATTAATTGTTTAATTCCTTGTACCCACCCCCAGAAAGGCGTATTCGTTTTAAATTGATCAAATTTTCCGGTGATAAAATAACTGTGAATAAAGGTGACGCAAGGAGTTACGGGCAGAACTCCTGTTCGACAATATGCCACGGTTTGATAGAATTCTTGAACGAGGGCGGACTTGCCTATTCCTGATTGACCTGTAATTACAATAATTTCTGATTGAGCCTTGTTTAAAATCGAGGTTAAACGCTTAATTTCTGGCTCTCGCCCATAAAATTTATTCGGAATAATAAATCGATCATTTAAGTCAATCGTCGCCAAAGGAAACGGAGGAATGTCCCCCAGTTTTTCCCATTGTTCTAAACAATTTTCTAAATCATAGCGCAGTCCTAATGGTGTTTGATAACGCTCGTCTGGATTTTTAGCCATCAATTTTAAGATAATATTATTGAGCATTATCGGTAAGGTTGGTTTAATTTTGCTTAAAGGCTGAGGAAGCAGGGCTAAGTGAGCATGGATTAATTCTAGGGGATCGGAGGATGGAAACGGAAGTTTTCGAGTTAATAATTGATAAAGGGTTACTCCTAAAGAGTACAAATCTGTGCGATAATCAATACCCCAATGGGTTCGTCCGGTTTGTTCGGGAGACATATAAGCTAAAGTTCCTTCTAATCCTTGAGAATTAACAACTTCTTGATGGGAATGGTTGAGTTGAATAGAAATACTGAAGTCAATTAGTTGAACCCTCAAAGTTTCCGGGTGAATTAAAATATTTTGCAGCTTAACATCTTTATGAATCACCCGATGTTGATACAATTGTTCTAAAATTTGAGTAATTTCAATGGCAATTTTTAATAATTCACTGAGGGTTAGTTCTCGCTGTACCAAATAATCGGCTAGGGAAATATAGCCTTGATCAGCCATAATCAAGGCAAACCCATTACAATAGGGTTCTAAATCCAGAATCGGAACAATACCGGATATATTAAGAGCTTTGGCGATGCGATATTGATTTCTAAATTCAATCAAAGAAGGTACGGTTGGATATTCACTGCGTAATAGTTTAATCACAACCGGGTAATTATCAGATAAACGAATCCCACGATAAACCAGTGTTCTCGAACCATTATAAATCGGGTTAAGAATCTGATAGCCAGGTAGGGTGATCATAGCGGGGTTTTTGTTTATCGAAGCGGGGAAGGGTGTCATCTGAAAATAGGACGTGTGGTGATTAATTCTTCACTCCTTCACGTCCGAAAGGCAAGTTACGAGGCGGTTTGTTGGGTACGCGGTGGCGGGCGGGGGGGTAGCAAAGTACCAGAACGTACTTGCGTTCCAATTCTCGGTGTTCGAAATCATCTCAACTTATTATAGTTGATTCGGTGAGGGTCGTCCGTGAGCATCCTGCAAATATCCAACCTTCGGGTAATATTGCCCCCGTTAGGATTACTTCTGTGCAGTTGACTTCATTGACAACAGCACCCTGGAGAGTAGCATCGGAAAGATCGACCTGTGTTAAATTTGTCCCACTCAAATTAGCATCCTTTAAGTTAGCGCGAACCAATGCTGCCATACTCAAATCAGCATCACTGAGATCTGCACGACTCAAATCACAAGAATTCAATTGAGCCTGTTGTAAATTAGTCCCAACACATTTGACTCGCTGTAGATTAGCACCTGTCAGGTTAGCTCGGCTTAAATTCGCTACTACTAATTTAGCGTAATTTAAGTTAGCATGGGTGAGGTTGGTTTGTTGAAGATTGGCTCCTATTAAATTAGCATGACTTAAATTAACTCCTGTTAAATCGAGAGCGGATAGATTTGCGCCTTGAAAATTGCGATCGCCATTCTGATATCTTCGCAGCAGTTCTCCGCCATCGGTGATGCTGATATCTCGTTGGGGGGGAAACCGTAAACGAAAGGTTAAAGTATTTCCACTTTCAATCACTCGTGCTAATTCTTCATAAAAAGGATAGGAACCTAAACCGCTTAACCTCAACCAACCCCGTGAACGAGTCATGGCGACAAATAATTGATTACGGAAATTAAGATTATTTTCAGCAATTGCAATTTGATCTAATCCCACTAAATAAACCATATCGGCTTCGTGTCCTTTGGCGCGATGAATACGAGAAATCGTTACCCCGCCTTCACACCAAAATTGATTAGCATGGGCATTATTAGAGGTGGGTTTGAGAATGTTACAGTCTGGTGTTCCAGGGATAAAAATATCAATTCCTTGCTGGATTAAACAACGAGCAATCTGGGTTTCAAGTTCTATGGCTTCCCATCCCATTCCTAAAACAATCACTAATATTTCTCGACTGGGACGTAAGCCATCAATTTTTAAGTTGTATAGAATGCGATCGCTTAAACTAATTAATTCTTCCGAACGAGAACGATAGGCTTCAAATTCAATTAATGGTTGTTTCCATAATGCTGCTATAGGATTAGGTGAGTTGTGTTCAGGACGATGAAGGGTAATGGTTTCACCCAACTTTAAAGGAGAGTTGTAGGGAGAGTTTTCGGGTTCTTTTAAGTTTGTTAATCTGACGTTATACCCGATCATTTCCCAATCTTCTGCCCACTGCATTCCGGTTAATAATCCTTGCGGACGCAATAACCCTAAACCAATGCCGTGAGCGGCTGTTAAAATGGGGGCTGGAATCCGATAGGATCGAGACATAATCTCGGTTTTTTTAATGCCGTTGCTATATTCTCCTGTAACTAATTGTCCCCACTCATCTCCAAATAATTCGCTGGCTGTTGGTACTTTTAAAGTTTCTAAACTTTGAATTTCATCATAAGCCCAAATCAAGCGTTTTTGAGGAATTTCAGGGTTATTGTCTTTTTCTCGATTAACAGGACGTAAGGCTTGCACTGCCATCCAATAAAAAGGCTGTTTTCCCTCAAATTTTAAATCTTCATCAACGATAAAATCCTGACCTTCATCTATTAAAATAGCATCAAAGATGGCGGGAATTGTTGCCGATGCTAATAAATGATAACACGCTTCTGCTAAGGCTTCATTGGCAGTTGAACGAGTGGTTTGTTGAACACTTTGGCTCCAAACTCCGGCAGCTTGACAAAGGGTACGATAAAAACCAGGTTGATCTTTTGCTCCCCAAGCATGGAGCACTTTTAATTTAGAATTCTGGGGATTATACCCAATTTGATTACAACTAAATCGCTTTAACCATTGATCAATATATTGTAAAATTGGATCATATAAACTGCGACTAAAAAATACAATGGCAATATCCCATTCAGGATGTTTTAGGTGCATTTGGGCGGCTTTTTGACACAGTAATACTGTTTTTCCTGAACCTGCAATTCCCCGAATTCGTTGGGGCCCTGGGGGGATGACCTTGGCAATTTGTTCCTGTTGTAAATCTAGTTCAGAAACCCGTTTTCTAGCAATAGCTAACACCGCACTGCGGGTTAAAGCAGGTTCTAAGTTATCCCAATTTGTTAAGAAAAAGCGACGACTGGGTGGACGAAATAAGGGTGTTCCACTAATGACGGCTTTTAATAGTGCCCATTGTTCGGAGGAAAGTTCACTTCCCGGCGTGACTAACGGTGCATTCTCAATTTTTTCAATTAAACTAGAGTGTTGACCGTTGACGGGTGAAGGTTCCGAGAAAAAGGGTGTGTTTGCTGTAAACCCTAGATCTTCTTGAAATAGAATAGGAGGAGAACTGGGCAACCGATCAAATCCCCGGTGTTGCCATTGAGAGTGAAGAATGCGAGGTAAGGCGACGAGGACACGACCGGGAACTTGATGATGCAGGCTCTCTTCTAAGTTGCAATAGTCCAGTAGGGCAAAGAGTTGATGTTCTGCCTGTTGATAGGGGTTCGCCCGGGTGGTATAAAAGTTTTGGAGTTGCCAGTGATGACCTGTAATTCCTAGAATTTGCTCAATTGTTATTGATTTCACTTCAATAATAATTAATCCCAATTCTGCATCTACGATTAATATATCTGGTTCTTTCCGAAAGGTTCCCAATTTTTTCGAGAAAATCGGAAACTGCCAATAGGCAATACAATCTCGTGGCTCAAAGCTTCGGCAAATCGCCATCCAGACTTGAGATTCGGCTTTTTCTCCTGCTATAAACAGGGGCTCAGTGGTAATAAATTTACGATCTGGGGACAAGGGGACAAGGGGATGGGGGGACAAGGGTTAACGCTCAACTTTCCCTAGTTCTACCTTAAAATCTGGGGAAAAGGGTGATTTTTTGGAAGATAATGACCCTTAAGCAAGACTCTTGCAACAACAGGACATCTTGGGACACTAGCCCTAAAATTGTTTCTGACACCATTTTGATGATCTAGGTTTTGACCTCCCTCGGTGTGTCAACTTATTCACAAACTCAGTTGAGTCTCATGGCTCCTTTTTATCGCCTGACCTTATTTATATTCGCTTGTATTGCCTACTGCGGTGGAACGTTCTGCTTCAGTGGAGGTGCGGTTGCGAAGGTTGAGACCGAAACCCAACATCTCACAGACACAAACGGCTATCTCTTTACCCGACCCCTCACGGCTGGGTCTGATTTAGAGCGTGCTGCTGTGTCCCGGCAAGTTGCCCAAAATAACCCTGAAAAACCGCCAGCCAAAGAGCCTAAAAAACCGCCGAAACCTAAAAAATCATCTTTCCGCTTCCCCTCAAAGATGTTAATTCTAGGGGTAGGAGCTTTTGTGATTACGCTCGGAGCTATTTTAATCTTAATTCGGCTGATGAGTCCTCCTAATGAGGAGGAGGGTACGGTGGTGGATATTGAGGCGCAAACGGTTCCAGAAAATCTTCCTGAACCCCCCCAATCCCCCCCGCCATCGGTGGAGGTTGCCATTACCCAGGGACAGATGCAAGTTTCTCCCACGGTTCTGCAACGGTCACAGCCTCCGGCGCCTGTGGAACAGAATGGTTATGGAGACGCGACGTTACGGGTTTCTCCTCCCGTACTGCCATCGGACAAACCGACGACCTCTGAAAACCCCCTAGGGGCGAATATCCCCGTAACGGATACGGTGAATCTTAATCCACAGTCCGATGGACTGAAACTTGATCCCCAGGACAAATGGATTAATGATTTAAAACAGACCAGTCCTGATATTAGAAGTAATGCAATTTGGGAACTGGCGCAAGCAGGAGATTCGAGGGCGATTCAACCGTTATTGGAGTTATTAATTTATTCGGATTCTAATCAACGTAGTTTAGTTTTAGCTGCTCTCTCAGAAATAGGAACTCGCACGTTAAAACCCCTGAGTCGCGCCTTAAGTTTGTCTCTCCAAGATGAAAATGCTGAAGTTAGAAAAAATGCTATTCGAGATTTAACCCGAATTTATGATTTAGCAACACAAATGAATCAAATCTTACAACGAGCTATGGATGATCCTGATCCTGAAGTTAAAGAACTGGCTAAATGGGCAACTAATCGATTAAGCCGCCTCCGTTCTGTTTCGACCCACGATGAACCTCCGAGTTGAAGGTAAGGCGGTAGAACAGGGAATTTCAAGTTAGTTTTTTCTGAAAAAAATTATAGCAACCGCCCAAGCTTTGTTAGGACATAGACTGATGCTCAAACCTACAGGGTAAACTCTTCTCCTCCCTATTCGTAATTCGTAATTCGTAATTCGTAATTCGTAATTCGTAATTCGTAATTCGTAATTCCCTGTTCCCCGCTCTAAACCACCGTTTTCCGCAAAAATAAGATTAAAGCTTCACTAATTTCTTGAGGCCAATGTTCTTGGGGATAATGTCCGGCTTTTTCTAATGTCACAATTTCAGCCCCAGAAATTCCGTTTGCAAAGGTTTCCACATCGGTAAAGTCTAACCAAGGATCGATTAATCCCCAAATAATTTGAGTCGGATGATGCCAATTTTTAAACCCAGATTCAATTTCTGTTAGGGCATCTTTTAACCGTAAATTTTTTAAGGTTGCTAAGAGCGATCGCCCCGCCGCCGAAGCTTTTAAAAACGGACTGCGATAAACTTCTAAAACTTTATCCTCAATCACATATTTACTGCCACCTTCCAAGGTTCGATCCACTAATAAGGGATCTTGAGTGATCATATCCCCGACAAACGGTAACGCCATTTGCTGTAATTTCCAGGGGAGTTTAGCTGATGTGGAAATAGGAGTATTGAGAATAATTAGTTTTTCAATTTTTTCAGGATAACGTAAAGCATATTGTAATCCCATTGAACCTAAAAAACCTTGCACAACTAAATGAAACTTTTCTATTTTTAATTGTTCTAAAAATCCTCCTAACCCTTGAATAAACGCATCAGGAGTATAAGCAAAATCTCGTTTATCTGGTTTTCCTGAATATCCCGATCCAATCCAGTCCGGTGCGATCGCTTTATATCCTTGTTTTTCTAATTCATCCATAATCACCAACCAACTGTAGCTTTGAGAAACTAATCCATGCAATAACACCACAGGAATTTTATCAGTTGTTTCGGGATTTGTTTCCCGATAAAACCACTCTAAAGAGCCAACTTTGATTTCGTTTTTAGTAATTGACATAATATAGCAGGGAACAGGGAACAGGGAACACTTCGACAGGCTCAGTGCTTCGCAGGGAATAGGGAATATTACCCCTTCGTAATTCGTAATTCGTAATTCGTAATTCGTAATTCGTAATTACCCACTTAAAAAAAGTTGTAGAGACGTTAAATTTAACGTCTCTACAAAGGGTGAAATCATGAAAATGACTCAAAATTTAGAAGTTCATTTCAGCTGCTTGAACTTTCTCAATCTGTTTCTTCTTCATCACCAACATAACTTGAGTTAACATCACCAAGGCGATAAACGCAATTAACCCGGTAACGCGAGTGGAACTTTGCAGAACGATTTCGGTATCATGTTGACCAAAGCCACCCACGTTGGGGTTATCGGTTAAAGCATCACCGACGGCGACAGTTTGGCCTTCAGACACAATCACAGAAGGGCCAGGAGGAATTTCATCGACAACGGTTTGACCGTCCGCCGTTTGAATGGTAACTTGAGAACCCGATCCCTCTTCAGAGGTCACTTGGGTAATGGTTCCAGCAACGGAAGCTTTATAAAGCGTATTATTGCTAGAATTTCCAGCCGGATAGACTTGACCGCGACCCCGGTTTCCGCCGACATGAATCGCAAATTTACCATAGTGAACGGATTTATCCGTTGCAGGGTCAGGAGACAACACCGGGAAGATAATTTCCTGATGTTCTTCTCCAGGTAAGGGCCCGACAATGACCACATTTTCTTGATCTTCGCGATAGGGTTGGAAATAAAGATCCCCAATTTCCTCTTTCCATTCTTCAGGAATGCGATCTTCAGGAGCAATCTTAAAGCCTTCGGGGAGCATTAACACTGCACCGACGTTTAAACCGCCTTTGCTACCATCTCCGAGAACTTGCTGAACGTTGGTATCGTAAGGAATTTTAACAACGGCTTTAAAAACAGTATCCGGTAGAACGGAATGGGGAACTTCAATTTCTGTCTGCTTTGCAGCTAGGTGACAGTTCGCACAAACAATTCGTCCCGTCGCTTCACGGGGAGTTAAGGGAGCCGTTTCTTGCGCCCAAAAAGGATAAGCCGCTGCTGACTGGGGTAGGGCAAAATCACTGGTTAGGAAGAAAGCAACCGTTGCTACGACAACCCAAAGGATTTTCCAAGCCCGCAAACGAGGCATTTTTACTAATTGATCAATTGGTTGCATTACTATTGTTCTATTTCTGGTCAAAGTCAACAGAATCAATCATCACAGATTTTAGATTTCAGATGTTGATCTAAAATCCAAAATCCTTGTATCTAAAATTTATTAAGACCACCAGGGATTTTCACCCGTGCGGAAGTCGGTTTCTGTCCAAGTCGTAAAGCTCAATTTGTCATCCGCAACAGTGGCGTGAACCAATGCTAAGGATAAGGGGGCTGGCCCACGAACGACTTTACCCGCCGCGTCATATTGAGAACCGTGACAGGGACACATAAATTTGTTTTCGCTGTTGTTCCAAGGCACAACACACCCTAAGTGGGTACAAACGGCGTTAATTCCATAGTCCGCTAAAGTAGCATCGCCTTCTACCACCATGTAGGTCGGATCGCCTTTTAAACCTTGAGCTAAAACGCGATCGCCGGGTTTATGGGTGGATAAAAATTCACTGACGATAACATCGTTACCCAGAGCATCTTTAGCCGTAACGCCACCGCCTGCGGCACCACTAGCGGGAGGCAGAAGATATTTGACAAACGGATACAGCACACCCAGAGCAACGCCTGTGGCTGAACCGAAGGTCAGTAAGTTCATGAATTGACGACGCCCCATGCTTGGAACATCAGGGTTCGAGGAAATTTGAGTCATCTCAACCTTACTGGAGAACGGAAACCGCGATGTTTTAACTCGCGGAGGAAGTTTTACGCGCAGTTTAAAAACTGCGTCCCCTGTTTGGGGGGTGAATAGTAAGCATTATCACATTATTTGCACCCATGTTTATCGGGTGTTGACGGTTGAGGTGTTGGCTGTTGACGGTTGAGGTGTTGACTGTCTCGCTCTGTGGCTTTTTTTGGTAATCTAATCTCAAATACAAGATCCTAAATTGAATGAGTGTTACATCTTTTCGCCCTTTGAGAGAGTTTCGTGTTCCTTCGGTATCAACGGCTATGACCTTTTGTGGATTAGTCATCACAATTTTATTTTTATTAATTGCAATATTATCGCCCTTATTTTCAACTTGGGGATGGATACAAAGTCCTACAGAATTTCTGTCTAATCCTATCCATCAACCGCCTTCTCCTCAACATTGGTTGGGAACCAGTCGTTTAGGATATGATGTCTTTTCTCGAACGTTATTTGGAACTCAAGTTGCTTGGAAAGTGGTGTTATTAGCAACCCTTTTGAGTGTGGGAATTGGTGTGCCTTTGGGAATGGTGAGTGGATATTTAGGCGGAAAAATAGATCGGGTTTTATTATTTTTAATGGATACGATTTATACGTTACCTGGATTATTACTTTCCATTACTTTAGCATTTGTTGTTGGCAAAGGGGTTTTAAATGCAGCGCTGGCTTTAAGTGTCGCTTATGTTCCTCAATATTATCGAGTGGTTCGTAATCATACAACTTCGGTTAAAACCGAGTTATTTATTGAAGCCGCCCAAGCGTTAGGCGCAAATACCTGGACAATTTTAACTCGTTATTTATTTTTAAATGTCATCCAAAGTGTTCCGGTATTATTTACATTAAATGCGGCGGATGCAATTTTAACGTTAGGAGGATTAGGATTTTTAGGGTTAGGTTTACCGGATGAAGTTCCCGAATGGGGTCATGATTTAAGAATCGCCTTAGAAGCCTTACCTACAGGGATTTGGTGGACAACTTTATTTCCGGGTTTAGCGTTAACTATTATGGTCGTTGGTTTATCTCTATTAGGAGAAGGATTAAATGATTTTCTTAATCCTCGTCTTCGCAATCAACGTTAACCAAATCAGAATATTTCCCCTCTTCATCATCCCCTAAAAAAATAGCTGTCCTGGATTAAGTGGGACAGCTTTGAAAATCAAGAATTTTTATATGAAATCCCTAAATGTTTGCTACAAATCCCCCCTGTAGAGACGTTGCATGCAACGTCTCTACAGGGGGGTTGGGGGGGATCATCTGTAGCGTTCATAATGGGATTTCATATTACTTTTTAAATTTTGATTAAAACACTGTTTTTTACCCTAAAAAAATTATCTCCCGCTAATCCTGGTGAATGTAACGGGAGTCAAGAACGCTGTAATTTAGATAGGGTTTTTATTCTAAGCACACTTAAGATGGCTTGAATCACGATTCTACCGTTTCCTCCGAAACTTCTGTATCTAAGTTATCAGGATCAACGTAATAACAAACAGTATCATCAACGCAGATCAAGGCCCAGCCCGATTCATCAATTGTTTTCAATTTATAGGCTCCTTGTTTAACAAAAAAGCCTTTGTGGTTGCGGGTTTCAGGTTTGACATAAACTTGGCTATCCATAGTCATCTCATCTCCTTATTTATTATCAATTTTTTGTGAACGGTTGATTATGATTGTTAATGACTGAAGTTACCAAATACTATCACTGTTTTCCGCTTTTGTTTATGAATTTATGTAATTTTTTGTTACATTTTCTCAATACTTCCTAAGAGTTCCTGGATTTTTAGCCCTTTTCAGTCATTAACAGCCATTTTCCCCCAATTCACCGCAACCGAAATTTCTCAAATATTGTCTTAGTTTCTGTGCATAATTACCTAGATTATTTCATCAGATACACAAAAATAGGTAAAAGTTCCTTAACCTCCAAACAACCATTGTTTAACTTTTATTAAGGATTTCCAATCCGGTTTGCGAGTTAATCCATCTTCAAAATTTTTAGTGATTTCCTGCTGCCAATCCGTATCGACTAATACCAGTTGACTCGCAAGTTCAACGTGGGAACGCACCCCGGTTTTCCCTAACTCCAACATCGCCGTCGCCAAATTCACTCTGGCTTGAGGATCATGGGGATTGAGTTTAACGGCTGATTTCGCTGCGTTATAAGCTAATTTGGGTTTATCTGCTAACAAATATAACCACGCTAAACTTGTCCAAGCATTACTATTTTTAGGAGCCTGATTACAAATTTCTTTAAACACCGGAATCAAGGTTTCTGGGTCTTCACCCGCTTGATACCGTTCAAAACCGTCCTTAAATAATTCTTCTGGAGTTGCCATGAGTCGTTGTACATTCAAAATATAGCGATAGGCTAAACCGGGTGATTTCTGCCGGATTCATGACTGATCGCAAATTGCCAACCTTTAATTTTAATCTAAAACGCGAAAGCCGTCTATAAAAATTTTTATAATTCAGACAGAAACCGAGTTTCTGAATCAGAAAGGTTGATGGTCATCAAACAACAACTGCTAGAAACCCGGTTTCTTAACTCTTAGGTCGCAAAGGATTTACCACAACCACAGGTTTGAGTGGCTTGAGGATTGGTAAACTGGAACCCACCCCCAATCAAAGCATCTGTATAATCGAGGACTAGGCCGTAAATGTAGAGTAAGCTTTTGCGATCGCAAACCACCTGAAACCCTTCATAATCAAAGACTTCATCATCCTCGCGAATGGTGCTAGGGTCAGCAAAATCCATTAAATATGACATTCCAGAACAACCGCCTTGGCGGACTCCCACCCGCAGACAAAGATCTTTTCCTTGCTTTTCGCGCAGAAATTGAACTTGCTTAATCGCTGATTCCGTCATCTGAACCCCTTGGGTTGGGGTTTGAGTCGCTTGTGTCATGGGTTGGCCTGACTCCTTTTGTAATGTTTTAAACTGATCAAAAAATAATGGCGTTTTGATCCGGTTTCTGTATTACTGAATATTTTATCGCAGACAACAGCATCCTTGCAGCACTTGAGCTTTCTGATCTTGGCACTAAACCTCAATCCTGGACTTTTTTCTAACCAACAGGCTTAATGTAGGATCGCGATCGCTTTTAATTGATTGTAACTTTTGTTTAAAAAATGGAAACTTTTATCAATTTTTGAATTGAACATTTTTGGCTCAAATCTCTAATAAATAAGGCTTTCAAGCGTTTTGATAAAAAACCTCTATTTTTCTGGCAATGATAGATTATTAATTAGAGATCAGTTTCCTGATTTGTTAGCTCCCGGTACAAATTTATGAACAGTGCGAATAGACAGCCTACTTTCAAGGTTTTGTCTTCTATTTTCGTGGGCTTTTTCCTCAGCGCGAATCCCGGTTTAACTCAACCCATTACCCCCGCTAACGACGGCACAAATACGATTATTACTCCCAATGGCAATCAATTTAATATTAATGGGGGAACTCGTTCAGTAGATGGGAATAATTTATTTCATAGTTTTGAAAGGTTTGGTTTAGAACCCGGACAAATTGCTAACTTCCTTTCTGACCCTGCTATTCGCAACATTTTAGGACGAGTCACCGGAGGAGAAGCTTCAATTATTCAAGGGTTGATTCAAATTACGGGGGGAAATTCTAACTTATTTTTAATGAACCCTGCGGGAATTATTTTTGGTGCAGGTGCAAGTTTAAATGTTCCGGCTGATTTTACCGCGACAACGGCTACGGGAATTAGTTTTAATAATAATTGGTTTAATGTTAGTGGTAATACCGATTATAACAGTTTTAACGGAAATCCAAGCGGTTATGCTTTTGCGGTGACTCAACCCGGAGTGATTCTCAATGAAGGAAATTTAACGTTATCTTCCGGTCACAATTTAACCTTATTGGGAGGAACTGTTATTAATACGGGGGAACTTTCTACACCCGAAGGAACTATTAATATTGTTGCGGTTGAAGGCGATAGTTTAGTTCGGATTTCTCAAGAAGGACAATTGCTGAATTTAGAAGTTTCTCCTTTGAATTTAACGACCCCAGAATCAACCATTACCCCCTTAACATTACCCCAATTATTAACGGGGTCTAAAGCTTATAGTGCCACAAATGTAACAGTTAATGATCAGGGTCAGGTGATTTTAACGGGTTCTAATACGATTATTCCAGAACAATCGGGAGTTGCGATCGCTTCTGGGGATATGAAAGGAAATATTGTCCTACAAGCGGATAATGATATTACGGTCAATGAAACTATAGAAACCAGTGAATCTGTCGAATTAAAAGCGGGACGAAGTATTAATATTAATGCTGATATTAATAGGACTGAAGGTAATGGAGATATTATAATTCAGGGAAATTTTGATAAGGGAAATGCAGAAAATCGAGCCGAAGGTGCAGCCAATATTAATCAACAAGATGGAACTACTTTAAATGCAGCAAGTGGCAATATTTTAATTGAGTTAGGGAAATTAGGAGAAGTTGGAGATATTAATTTAGCCAATATTAATACAACAGGGGAAGTTGTTGTTAATGCTAATGGCGGTAATATTAATCGAGTTTCAGAAGATTCTTTAATTATTGGTGCTAATGCTCTATTTAAAACGACAGAAACCGGAGGAATTGGAACGGAAACTGAACCCTTAAGAATTCAAGCAAATAATTTAGAAGCGATATCAGGAAGCGGGGGAATATTTGTTGATGCTTTGCAAGGATTAACAATTGGGGGTGTGGATGATAACATCAAAGGACTTTCAACTCAGAATGGGGGTGATATTGTTCTGAATGTTGACGGAGATTTAACCGTTAATGAAGTTATTTCAACTCAATTCACCAAGAATCAAGATGCTGGAGATATTACGATTATAACTCAGGGAAATTTTAATAGTTCTCAAGCTCCAATTATTAGCGATCCTTCGTTTGTTGATTGGGAAAATGGAGAAAATTGGGAAAATTTAGGAGATGGGGGAAATGTAACGATTAAAGCTGATGGCAATATTATTGCAAGTGATATTTATTCCTCTTCAAATCAGGGAAATGGAGGAGATATTAACCTTGACAGTCAAAATGGTTATATTGATACTAGCTTAGGAGGGTTAAGCTCTTCTTCCTATGGAGATGGAGGAAATATCAATTTAACGTCTAATGGTAATATTATTATAAATAATATTGATTCTTCTTCAATTAAAAATGGAGGAAATATTAACCTTGAAAGTACAAATGGTTACATTAGCTTAGGAGGTTTAAAATCTTATTCTTTGGAAGGAGAGGGTGGAAAGATCAATTTAACGGCTAATGGTAATATTACTACAGGTGAAATTAATTCCTATTCAGAGAATGGAAATGGAGGAGATATTAGCCTTGAAAGTACAAATGGTTATATTGATACTAGCTTAGGATGGTTAACCTCTGGTTACAGATTTTTTGGAAGAGATGGAGGCAACATTAATTTAACAGCTTATGGAAATATTATTACAAATAATATTTATTCTTTTTCAGACAATGGAAATGGAGGAAATATTACCCTTAAAAGTACAAATGGCAATATTGATACTAGCTTAGGATCGTTAATTTCTTATTCCTGGCTCTGGGAACAAGAAACAGATGGAGGAAAGATCAATTTAACGGCTAATGGTAATATTACTACAAATTCCATTGATTCTTATTCATATCAGGGAAGTGGAGGTGATATTAACCTTGAAAGTAAAAATGGTTATATTGATACTCACTCAGGAGATTTAAACTCTTCTTCTGACGGAGGAGGAAATGGAGGAAACATTAACTTAAATGCTAAAGGTATTGTCATTACAGGTAATATTTATGCAGGTGGGAATACACAAGGTGGAGATATTGCTCTGACCAGTCGTTTTAATGACGTGGTAACGTTAGGCAACTTGGTGCGTGGATCATCAAAAGCCACTATTAGTGCGTTTGGTAATATTGACTTAGGAACAATCACAGGAGATAGCATCAATTTAAGTCCTGATGACAATAATTTAGATCCCAAAGATGGGGAAGTTCAACTACAAGCTCATAATGATATTACCATTCGAGAACCTCTAAATCTTGAGCAAGTTTCTAACTTAGAAATTCGAGCCGGACGCAATATTAATATTAAGGCAGATATCGATACTTCTGAAGGAAATGGTAATATCTTTTTACAAGCGAATGACAAAGGTGCTGAAGCGAGTTTACGAGGGGAAGGAACCGGAAATATTATTATGGCAGAGGGAACAACCCTGAATGCGGGTAGTGGAGATATTACCCTGCAATTAGGAAATTTTGGAGATGAAAGTAATATCGGTAATATTATTATTAATAACCTTGAAACAACAGGAAATATAACCGTTAATGCTCTAGGAGGGAATATTTTACAAAGTTCTCCCAGTGCATTAATTCAAGCTGAAAATGCGATTTTTCAAACAAACGAAACAGGGGAAATGGGTCAATCTGAAAACCCTATCCGTTTAGATGTTAATTATTTAGAAGCCGTTACAGGACAAGGAGGAGCCTATTTCTACTCACCCCAAGGTAATCTAAATATAGGAGGAGCTAATTCTTTGTTACGTGGAATTACTGCTTTTGAAGGGGGTGATATTGAACTCCAAGTTGGGGGTGATCTTAAAGTACAAGAACCCCTGATTACAAATCGGGGTAATATTACTTTAAATGCAGAAGGTTCTATTAATACAACACAAGCTGATATTAGTTCTTCTTCATATAACGGCAATGCCGGAAATATTATGCTGTCGGCAAGGGGTGATATTCACACTGGTTCTATTTCTTCATCTTATTATTCTGAGAACTCTGACACAGGTGATGCCGGAAATATCAAAATCGAAAGTACCACAGGTTCTATTAATACAACACAAGGTAATATTAGTTCTTCTTCAAATTCATATAACAGCACTGCCGGAAATATTACACTGTCGGCAGGGGATGATATTCAAACAGGTTATATTTCTTCATCAATCTATGGCGCAGGTGATGCCGGAAATATCAAAATCGAAAGTACCGCAGGTTCTATTAATACAACACAAGGTGATATTAGTTCTTCTTCATCTACTGGCAATGCTGGAAATATTACGCTGTTAGCAAGCGGTGATATTCAAACAAGTAATATTCATTCATCAAGCGCTTTCCTCGGTAATGCCGGAAATATCCAAATTGAAAGTACGGCAGGTTCTATTAATACAACACAAGGTGATATTAGTTCTTTACAAGGTGATATTACTTCTTCTTCATTGTCATATGACGGTGCTACCGGAAATATTACACTGTCGGCAGAGGGTGATATTCAAACTGGTTTTATTAATTCATCAATCTATACCACAGGTGATGCCGGAAATATCAAAATCGAAAGTACCGCAGGTTCTATTAATACAACACAAGGTGATATTAGTTCTTCTTCATCTGGTGGCAATGCTGGAAATATTACACTGTCAGCAAGCGGTGATATTCAAACAGGTTCTATTTCTTCATTCAGCGATGGCACAGGTGATGCCGGAAATATCAAAATCGAAAGTACCGCAGGTTCTATTGATACAACACAAGGTGATATTATTTCTGCTTATAATGGAAATGCCCAAAATATTACACTGTCGGCAAGGGGTGATATTCAAACAGGTTCTATTTCTTATTTATCAAGCGATGGCACAGGTGATGCCGGAAATATCAAAATCGAAAGTACCGCAGGTTCTATTGATACAACACAAGGTGATATTACTTCTTCTTCTTGGAGTGGCAATGCTGGAGATATTATTCTATCGGCTAAAAATAATATTATTACAGCGAATATTTATTCCTTGATTTCGCAAAATAGTGACTTCAATGTTGATGATTCTCAAGGAAATGCAGGGAATATTATATTAGAAAGTCGTGATGGGAGTATTGATACAACATCAGGTTACATTTTTTCATCTTCTCCCAATGGAAATTCAGGAAGTATTAGCCTTTCTGCTTTGGGTGATATTCGGACTGGTAAGATTGATGTTTTATCGGCTTTTAATATAACGTTTGAACCTAACCCTAATCCAGAAATTCCTACACCTCCTGTGATGGTGATAGATTTTGATCATCCAATTTCACGAACCAGTGGACTTGCTGGGGATATTTCAATTAGTAGTACAAACGGAAGTATTAATACAACAGGTGGTGCAATTAACTCTCAATCTCCCGATGGTTCAGGGAATATTATCCTTAATGCGAATGGTGATATTACAACAGGTTTAATGACTGCGGCTGCTTTAAATTCTTCTAAAGCAACAACAGGAGGAGATGTTACGATTAACAGTGATGCAGGAAATATTAATATTACCCAAAATTTAGAAACATTCTCAGAAAAAGGAACGGCTGGAAATGTTAACCTCAACACATCAGGAGGGAATATTACCACTCAAGAAATTCTATCGAATGGTGATCAACAAGGTGGTAATATTACGATTGGAAGTAGCGATACTAACGCCATTAATCTGCAAGGTTCCTTAACCACTTTATCTGAAAATGGAATTGCTGGGGATGTTAACCTTACGGCTAATAATGGAATTACCATTAATAGCATTAATTCAACAGGGTTACAACAAGGCGGTAATCTTGAAATTATTTCAAAAAATGGTAATATTGATGCTACAGGAGGCAATTTAGAAACCTTATCAACACAAGGAACAGCCGGAAATGTCATCCTCAGCACATCGGGAAATATTACCACTCAAGCAATTGAATCAAATGGATATGAACAAGGCGGTAATATTACCATTGGAAATGGCGATACTAACGCCATTAATCTACAAGGTTCCTTAACCACTTTATCTGAAAAGGGGATAGCTGGAGATGTTAATCTCACGGCTAATGAGGGAATTACAGTTAATGGCATTCATTCAGAAGGATTACAACAAGGGGGAAATATTGAAATTTTTGCTGAGAATGGGAATATTGATGCGACGAGAAATAATTTAGAAACTTTTTCTGAGGAAGGAATTGCTGGAAATGTTACGTTAAACGCTATCGGTTCTGTTAATACCAGTAATATTACTTCATTCGGCTCTACTGAAAGCGGAGATGTCACCATTACCAGTGGTAGTATTATAACAGGAAATATTACAACCCAATCCGATAACGGCCCCTCTGGAAATATTTTCCTCAATTCTATTGCACTTCAAGGCAATATTGAATCTGCTAATCTTTCTTCTATTGGTAACACCCAATCTGGAGATATTACCATTAAAGCTGAGGATGGTTCTATTCAAACTGAAAATATTGGTTCCCAGTCAGAAGCAGGAGATTCTGGAAATGTTAATGTTAACGGTGGGGATGATGTAACAACAGATAATATTACCACCCAAGGGGAAACAGGAAGTGGCGATGTTAATGTGAATAGTCAAGAAGGTTCTGCTACGACGGAAGATGTGACTTCCAGTTCTAATAACGGCAATTCTGGTAATATTAATGTGGATGCTGCGAATGATATTAAAACAGACAATATTACCACCCAAGGAGAAGCTGGGAGCGGAGATATTAATATTAATAGTCAACAAGGTTCTGCTACGACCGCAGATGTGACTTCCATTTCTAATTCAGGAGATAGTGGGAATGTTAATATTCAAGCTTCAGAAGAGATTAATTTGGGAAATGTCCAAACTCTAGCAGGGGAAAATAGCGGTAATATTAATATTGATTCTACTAACGGGGGCGTGAATGCCGGAAATATAGAAAGTATTGCGGAAACAGGAAGTTCTGGGAATATTGATATTAATGCTCAAAATAATATTGAAGTCGGAAAGATCATAACAAATGGAGCCATCAGTAGTGGAAGTGTTAACCTCAATAGTGAAGCAGGAGAAATTAATCATCAAGGAATCCAAATTGGCAATAATTTACCTAACTCTTCCATTGATAGTATTAACAATACTCCCGCTTCTGTTTTGACTCAGCCTGCTCAAAATTTCCCTGATAACTCTTCAAATAGTGCTAATAATACATCAACTACTCAAATTCCAGAAAACTCTACTCTTGTCAGCACAGAAAACTCTACTCTTGTCAGCACAGAAAACTCTACTCTTGTCAGTGCAGAAAACTCTACTCTTGTCAGTAATAGCTTTCATGAAAATTTTGATTTAGCTCAACAAAATTTACAACTGAATAGTTATAGTTCTTTCATCACGGAAATGAACGCAGCATTTCTGGAAGTTGAACAAAATCGCACCCAGGAATTCAAAACTTACTTAGGAGAAGGATTTTCTAATCTTTTGGTAACAACAGCCAGTGTCCGAAATGTCTTAAAAACGATTCAGGAGCAAACTGGAAATCATTCAGCAGTGGTTTATGTGTCTGTTAAACCTCAACAAATAGAACTCATTGTATTTGATGCAACGGGTCAGCCACACTTACAAACTGTTCCTGTTTCACAAGATGAATTATTAAAGGTAAAACGGGAATTTATGGAAACCATTACTTCTCCTCGTTTCCGTGAATCTGATGCTTACCTCGCTCCGGCTCAAAAACTCTATCAATGGTTAATTCAACCCATAGAAGCTCATCTGAAAGAGGCAAAAATTGATACTCTACTATTAAGTATGGATTCAGGATTACGCGGTTTACCTATTGCAGCCTTACACGATGGAAAACAGTTTTTAGTTGAAAAATATAGCTTGAGTTTAATTCCCAGTATTAGTTTAATGGATACTCAATATCGTAGTGTCGAGGATGCACCTGTATTAGGAATGGGCGCAAGTGAATTTATTGATGAGCAAGCCTTACCTGCGGTTCCCTTAGAGTTAGCGATTATTACGGAAAAATTACGGAAAGGTCAAAGCTTTCTTAATGAAGAATTTACCAAAAATAATCTAATAAAACAGCGTCAAACTTATCCTTATCGGATTGTGCATTTAGCAACTCACACAGAGTTTTTACCGGGAAGTTTAGAGCATTCTTATATTCAATTGTGGCAGGATGAGAAGCTCTATTTTAATCAATTTCGACAATTAAAATTGAATAATCCCCCGGTAGATTTATTAGTCTTATCTTCTTGTCGAACTGCTATTGGTAATGAACAAGCCGAATTAGGGTTTGCGGGATTAGCGGTACAAACGGGGGTGAAGTCGGTCTTAGCAAGTTTGTGGTATGTTAACGATCAAGGAACATTAGGGTTAATGAGTGAGTTTTATACCCATCTCAATCAAAGCCCGATTAAGGCAGAAGCATTAAGACAGGCGCAAATTTCGATGATTCAAGGTCAAGCCAACATTGAACTTGAGGCGTTACAAGGATCTTCTATACAAGTGGATGAAAAGTCCCCGATTCAGTTACCTGACATGAACCGGGATTTTTCCCATCCCTACTATTGGTCAGGGTTTACAATGGTTGGGAGTCCTTGGTAAAAGCTAAGGGTAAGATTTTGGCTCTCCTACCCCAAAGTGACAAAGTTTTCAGGAATTTTTCTTTTGACACTCACCGACCTAAAGGTACGGTGATTCTTGGGCTGAATCTTGCCTCTACCAGGAATGCCAGTTTTGGTCTTACAGTTTCATGTCTAGTCCGACTACACCTTTTACAGCAAGCACTCTTAAAGACTACTCCCCAAGCGTAAATTTGGGTATGCCCTACCCTATTTGATTTTTTTTACTCTCCCACCTATGCCATATTTTTTAGAGGGCACTCAGGTATTGGGGCAACCCATGAGGGCTGGTGACATTAGTTTTTATACAGCGTGTGAGTTCGTATGCCACGACTACATCTACGTTCCCGCTTATTTTCAATTCTAACAGAAATCCGTCGTAGAACGATAGGGTTTTAGACCCATTTTTTCGATAAGATGGAGAAAGCATTGCATTATAATATGGCAGGTTCAGCCATTGGTTGTGCGGCATCATCATAACTGGTCAGCACCCCGCTCTGAAGAGACGGGCCTTCATGCCTCTAACTTTAGATAGCTGACCAGCCTCAGCCTAACGGCTACGTTTTCTGGATCATAATACCCACGAATGCGACGCTAGTTTGTGGCTCTATTGTTAACAATTAAACAGTTTTACGAGGGGTAAGACAGTGTTGTTAGCGCAAAAAGTTCAGAAAACATGGGCGAAGCGAACATTACCCTAGAAATAGGAGTTATTTCATGTCTAATAAGGATGGTTATTCTTATGGATTCTAAAAAAACAGGCGGTTAAAACCGTTTGGGAAGGTTTTCCTCCTCGCTCGCTTATAGACGAGGCTTCCAACCTTCCCATGTTTTTCTTGTGAAACTACCCAACGAGAAGATTAATTTGATGGCACGTCTCAATCACTCAACCCTTCGTCGGCTTCAAAATTTACCCCAAATTCCCAGTGTGTGGGAAGGGGATCGACGTCCCATGGCGACGGATACGAATCCCAGTATTGATGCAGACTCCGAAGCACCGGGCGAATGTATTATTTGGGTGGACGGTTCTCAGGGGATGGTGCGAGCAATGGATATGGTTCCAACGGATATGGGGCCAGAAGCAATTGTGCGGACGTTACTACGAGCAATGGAACATCCCCAAAGTCCCGCACCTGTGGCTCGTCCTCAAAAAATAGTCGTTAAAGATCGCGAAATTCAATTTTTCCTGCGGGGTGTTCTGCAAGATTTAGAAATTGTGATTGAATATGTCCCGGATTTACCTCTAATTGATGAAATTTTTCGGGGGTTGCAAGAAGTAGCGGAAAGTCGCCCCCCTCAACTCCCCCTGCAATATGCGGAAATTGTTACAGAAAAAGCTTATCAGATTTGGAAAGATGCGCCTTGGGAACGCTTAGGAGAACATCAAATTATTTCCATTGAATTGAATCTCTTTGGAATTGATACCTTATATATCTCTACCTTGGGTAAACTGGGGATGGATTATGGGGTATTAATGTATCGTTCTTTGGACTCGTTAAAACGGTTTCGAGAGCGAGTTGTGAAAAATAAATCCTATGATAATTTAGAAGAAGCTTTTTTAACTCAAGATTGTTTATTTGTCACCTTTGATCGAGAAGATGATTTGGATGAAGATGAAGATGAAGATGATTTTATTAACCTCGCCAGCTTACCTTTATCGGAAATTCAACCCAATTTTGGTAATCTTCATCCCTTAGAAGGATTACGTTCAATTTTGTATGATGAAGAAGCGGCTGTTGTTTTAGTGGCATTAGAAGCACTACATCGATTTTTACGCGATAATAGTCAAAAATTAGTTCGATATCAATTCCCCAGTCTTAACCGTCGATATCGGATTCCGATTAATTTACCCGATGGGGAGAAAAAACAGGTATCGGTGAAGGTAGAAACCTTACCTGATATTGCCGATGAATTAGCTGCAATGACTTCTGATGACGAATCAGAAGACGAAGAACTAGAGGTCGAAGTTCCTCGGTTACGCGATGATTTAGTTCCTCCTAAATCGTTCTTAAGTTTAGGTGTTGTTCCTTGGGAAACTGCCAAATATTTACGGAGTAATACCCAATTTCATCAAGCCGCCGAGGGGGAAATTCCTGAAGTTGGAGATGGTTTACCTGTGGTTGTTATTCAAACCTCTAAACCCAAAGCAGAACTGTTAATTCGCAGTTTACAAGAAGCGGGAGGGCTCGAAGGCATTTGTTTTAATCCCGGTGAAGACCCCATGGCGGGACGCAATTATGATTTAGGAATTTTGAAAACGGAAGATGGAGATTTACATTTATTTGGAGAGTTTATCGAAGATGATCCCGTTCATCAAGAAGCGCGCAAAAAATGGGAACAACGGTGTAAAAAAACCAAAGGTTGGTGTGGTTTAATTATTGCCATGGGATTAACCGGGGCTTCACGGGGTCAACCTCAATTTAAGGATATGATGGCATTGTTAGAAGTTCGTTCTATTCCTTCTCAAGAGTTAGGTTTAGGGCCATTACAATTAATTCCAGCCCCGTTTTAAAAACATCCCCCCTAAAAAAGGGGGGGAATTGATGGATTAGGAGTTAGGAAAATATTGATTTTCCTATTAATTCCTGTTTCTAAAAATCCCACATCACTGGATTATCATCTAAATGATCTGTAACAGTGCGCCCAATTTGGTCGATTTCTGCTAAATCTTCGGGGGTGATTTTAATAGTACCAGCATGAGTATTTTGTTCAGCTTGTTCTGCATTTCTAAACCCGACAATTGCATGAGTTTGGGGTTGAGAAATTAACCAAGCGATCGCTAATTCCCCTAATGTACATTGATAACGTTCTGCAATGGGTCGCAATTGTTCTAAGGCATTTTGTACCCGTTGATAATGATCTTTATTCGCAAATAATTTATTTTTAGATCGATGATCTCCTTCCGCAAATTGATGATTGGGGCCGAATTTTCCCGTTAATAATCCTTGAGCTAGGGGAGAATAAGCTAAAATTGAAATCTTTTGTTCAATACAATAAGACATGGCATCTTGTTCGACCTTTCGCCAGAATAAAGAATAGGGGGGCTGTAAACTTTCAATTCTTCCATATTGGCTGGCTTCTTCCAATTGTGTTCGGGAAAAATTAGAAACCCCAATCCCTCGAATTTTTCCTTGTTCTTTTAAGTGATTTAAGGCTTTCATTGTTTCTTCAATCGGGACTATTTCTGAATTGAAAGAGCCTGATGGCCAGTGTATTTGATATAAATCAATATAATCGGTATTCAGATTTTTTAAAGATTGTTCACAAGCTGCAATCACTTGATCATATTTCAAATGATTAGCAAATACTTTACTCGCATAAACGACTTGATCTCGGACATCAGATAAAGCTTGGGCTACAATTTGTTCCGAGTGCCCTTCTCCATAGACTTCTGCTGTATCAATGGTTGTAATTCCCGCCTCAAAACCAGCACGAATTGCTTTAATGGTTTCTGCATCTTCAATTCCTACCCACATTCGTTTTCCGGCTTGCCAAGTTCCGATTAAAAGGGGAGTAATTAGAATATCAGATTGACCTAGAGTTCGTTTTTCCATATTGAGTTTCCTAGTTTCAGGTTATTATTATATATAATATAATAGAAAATCAGCATCTATAATTATAATGATGAACACTTTAACAAATCATGCTCTTAAAGAATGGAATATTACCATTCAAGCCTTAGAACAAGGTGAAACAATTATGTTATTGAGAAAAGGAGGAATTCGGGAACAAAACGGAAAATTCAAGGTTGATCAGAACAAAATTCTGCTCTATCCCACCTTTGAACATCAAAAACCCACTTTATTAAAACCTAAATATTCTCATCTTGTACAACCTGTTTCTTCAGGTTGGCATCCTGAAACAGTTAAAATTAGTAGTTTTGCAGAAATTACTCATATTTTATCCTGGAATAATTCTCAAGATGAGTCTTTGATTAATGAATTAATCAAGTTTCATATTTGGAATGAAACCTTTGTGCGCGATCGCATCCAATTTAAACCTCAACAGCCGCTTTATATTCTATTATTAAAAACCTATAAACTTTCTCAAGTTCATGAAATTCCTTATCATCCTAGTTATGGCGGATGTCGTTCTTGGATTGATTTACAGCAACCAATTTCATTAGACAATAAAGTGCCTATTTTAACTCAAGAAGACTACGACCAAAAAGTATCAAAGATTCATCAAATTCTTCAACCCTCGTAGTGAGGGCTTCAGCCCTCATCCCTGATTAAGAAAGCCCTGAAGGGCTTACTACGGGATATAGTTTTGAAGCCTGGGTATCAACTTCAGAAAAATTTCTGAAGGTTTTATTACAGTAAGTAATAATTAGCCTACAATTAAAAGAAGTTGTTTTTCCACTCCCACTTCGTCCTAATAAAACTAAAGATTCATATTCAATCGATAGAATTTCCCAATCAAACCCTCTGTATAAAAGCATACCATAAATCAAGAATTTTGATCAAAAATCCGATCTGGGTTGAGGATAATCCTCATGGTTATTTCAGATTATTCATACTGTTGAAGAATAAGAATCAAAGGATTAATCCTTGTATTTTTAACAACTTTTAATCGTGAAATTGATGAGTTTATATAGCTATAAAACCGTTTATTTTCGAGGATATGATGCTAGAATTGACTCCTAGCAGAGTGAGTTTTTCAATGCTATCTTGATTATAGGACTGCTACTCGTTGGGTGTAAGGAGGTGAGACAATTCAGGAAATCAAACCTAAGACAGCCAAACAAGTGTAAGAAAACGATTTTTAAAACCAATCTCATCTAAAACTATCACATCAGGAAACCAGACTATAAATTTCTGGAAGAATTATCTATTTTAGATTTTATCTTCTTAAAAATTTATCGGCTGGAATTTTCCCAAAATTTCATCTGTGTATTACCCTTGTTTTGAATTTCAGTTGTTTGACTTTTATTCCTGATGGTAATGGATATCGCATCTACCCCCGTTTAACATGAAAAATTCTCGATCGCCTTCCAGAACCGATACCTGGGTGGGAAAAGTAATAGATCAATTTCCCACTTTTATTATCGGATTTTTTACGGGCTCACTGATCACAGTTTATGGAACTTTGACTCAGATTGATTTATTAAGCCATCTAAATGCTGATCCTAATATCCTAAATTTTTATCAACAATTATTGGGATTATCTCATGATAAATCAGAACAAAAAAAACAATATAGAGGATATATTGAAAAGCTTAATATTAGTGTAAATCCCACTACATTAATCATTCATGTTTTGCCGAATTCTATTTGTGAATCTGCTATTTATGAAGGAGATCGTGTACAAGTTTTACCTCCTGTTGAGGTAATTGGTCAACAAAATTCTGCTCAAGATACAGAATTTAATTTATTGAAACAGAGGGTCAATCAAATTATTAGTGATGGGTTTGGGTCTATTGAAGTTGTCACTCCTGAAAATCAATTAGCACTGATTGAAATTAATCTACTCAATGAAGAACAAAATTGTGTGAGGAAACCTAAATATATTCAAGAGTTAGAAAAGCTCCTAGAGCAGAAAAACTGGAAAGCAGCCGATCAAAAAACAAATCAGGTTTTACTGAAAATTACAAATCGAGAAAGTGTTGGTTATTTGGATGAAGATGCTATTCAAAAAATGTCTTGCTCCTATTTAAGAACGATTGATCAGTTATGGAAAAAATACTCAGGAGGATTATTTGGATTTAGTGTTCAAAAGCGAATTTTTGTAGAAACAAAAAATCAATTAAAAGATGATGCTTTAAACCGATATGATCCTAATGCTTATATTCATTTTACGGATTTAGTACGCTGGATTGAATCGGGAAAAAATGGTAAGGAGAAATGGAAAAATTATAATGAATTAACTTTTTCTTTAGAAGCACCGGAAGGTCATCTTCCTCGTTTAAATCAACTTGAGAAAGGAATGAAAATGGAATTCAATTATCAGCTTTTTTCTCCCAATGCGCTTCCCTTGTCTTCTCAAGAAATTAAAGCCAGAACTTTATTTTTTACACGAGTTGATACTTGTAAACTTTAAATTAATCTCAGACTGTAAGGAAGTAGGGGAACTTAGGGGGGATGAATTTATCTCCTGAGTTAGTTACTATAGAAAGAGATCTATAAAATTAGTTCATTTGAGGTTAAAGTGATCGCAGTATGCCTATTTCTCGCTATTTACTATTAATTTTTGGAATTTGCTTGCTTTTAGGGTTAATGATTTGGCTGATTAGTTCCCTATCGGCTCTTTATACTCAGGTGATTTGGTCAGCGAATCCGCTTTTAGCAAATTTGCTGCTCTTATTATTAATTGTATTATTAGGATTAGCCGTTTTTGCCTTTTTTTATTATACTCGATTATTCCAAAAATCAGGAAAATCTCGGAAAAAACGGCGACCCTTAAAAATTCCTTTAGATAAAACCGAAGCGGCAGAAGAATCCCTTAAATCTTTGAGACAACAGGTAACTCAAATTCAAGATGAAGTAGCTAAACAAGCGTTATTAAGTCGTTCTCAAGATATTGCGTCCGAATTAGCCAAAGGGAATATTCAAGTGGTTGTATTTGGCACAGGTTCGGCGGGAAAAACTTCTTTAGTCAATGCTTTAATGGGTCGCATGGTGGGAAAAGTTAACGCACCGATGGGAACCACAGAAGTTGGAGAAACCTATCATTTACAATTAGAAGGAATTGAACGGGAAATTTTAATAACAGATACCCCAGGCATTTTAGAAGCGGGAATGGGGGGTTCTGAGCGGGGAACATTAGCACGGTCTTTAGCAACGGATGCCAATTTATTAATCTTTGTTGTGGATAATGATTTAAGACAATCAGAATATAATGCCTTACAAGCATTAGTTGAAATTGGCAAGCGATCGCTGATTCTTTTAAATAAAATTGATTTATATCCTGAAAGCGATAAAACCCTAATTTTAGCTAAACTTCGAGAGCGAGTCAAAGCATTTTTAGATCCCAGTGATATCATTGCTGTAGCTGCAAATCCGCAATCCATTCGATTAGAAACGGGAGAAATCATACAACCTGAACCGGATATTATGCCCTTAATTCGACGGATGGCAATGATTTTAAGAGCAGAAGGAGAAGAATTAATTGCTGATAATATTTTACTACAATCTCAGCGATTAGGAGAAGAAGCACGACGATTAATTGATAGCCAAAGAAAACGGGAAGCCGAAAAAATTGTGGAGCGGTTTCAATGGATTGGTGCAGGAGTCATTGCGGTAACGCCTTTACCTGTAATTGATTTAATTGCAACAGCGGCTGTTAATACACAAATGGTAATCGAAATTGGTAAAATATATGGGTGTGAATTGAATATAGATCGGGGTCGAGAATTAGCATTATCCTTAGCCAAAACTTTAGGCAGTTTAGGAGTGGTTAAAGGGGTGATTCAGTTAGTGTCAACGGCGTTACAATTAAATATTGCAACCTTGGTAGTCGGACGTGCGATTCAAGCGGTGAGTGCCGCTTATTTAACGCGGATTGCTGGTAAAAGTTTTATTGAATATTTCCGCCATGATCAAGATTGGGGAGATGGAGGAATGACCGAAGTTGTACAACGACAATTTCAGTTAACTCGCCGGGATGAATTTGTAAAACAATTTGTTCAAGATGCCTTTGCTAAAATTATTGAACCTTTGAATTTAAAGCCAGAAGAAGAAGAGGAAGAATTTGAGCCCGAAGTGAATCCCGAACCTTTATTAAAGCGTTATATAGAAGATTGGGATGAGGGGAATAGTGCTGATCGTCCTGATTGGTAATAGGTAGATGAAATTTAATTCATTATCAGGGCAAATCTCCCCAAATATTTTGATAGCGTTCTACCATTTGGCAAGCGGCTTGATACTGTTTTTGGGCGAGTTCGGGTGGAGATAAAACCTGTGCTAAGTTTAAATATTTATTGACCCAAATCATAAATTCATTGAGAGATCGAGAAGGTAAATTAATTTTATAATCAACAGATAAGAGTTTTCCCTGTTTATCTTTAATCACCTTAATTTGTTGACGAATATGGCGACGATCCCCTTCTAAAATAAAATTAGTAGCGGGAGGAAAAAAGCGAACATGAACCAATTCTAAAGGCAGTTCTCCAGCCAGTTCCTGTTGTTGTTCGACTAAATTACCTAAATTTAATCCCCATCCTTGGTTTAATAATTGATGCGCTTTCTGTAAATTATCATATTGTTCTTGGAGAGGGCGAGTTTGAGACAACAATTGGCAATAATTTCCATAGCGGTTCATTCGACCAATTGTGAGTTGACCGTTTTCGCAGGATTCATACAGCAAATACCAAGCAATATTAAAATGAATTAGTTGTAAGGGCCAAATTTTTACTAATCCAATTTGTCCCGAATTATAGGGGTCACTAAACCGGGAAATTTCAATAGCTTTTCCAGTGAGAATTGCATTTTCAATCTGATCTAATTGATGAAAAAGAGTATGTTGCACATTGCCCATTTCCAACATTTCATCCGGGTCAGTCCACACAATAGAACGGTTGAGTTGTTGTCGAACAGGATAGAAAAATTCTCCTTTTCGTTCTAAGTTAACCCCTCGCAATCGCTTTTCTAAAGTTTCACAAATTCGTCTAGTTTTGGAATCCGCTTGATATTGACTCAAGGAAACTAACAGTTGAAACGCAACTTGTAATTCCTCCCAACTCATCACACCCGTTCCGAGATAATAACCCCAACGGTACATTCGCTGTTCAAGAATGCTGTAACGCCGTAGGGTTTCGATATCTTTGCGAATTGTTGGTAAAGCTGGATAACCCGCAGGAAGGTTAATTTTCAGTTCAGAGGCAAGCTGCTGTAAGTGATATTGGACATCTGATAGAGCATTCCGATGTTCTCCTTTCTGAGTTGGGGGAGTGTTACCAACCCCTGGATATTGAACCAAGGTGGCAATTAATAACATCAATCGCTCAAAGGCTTGTTGATCTGAATAGGGATGGAGTGTTGGCTTTTTAGCCATATTCCGTAGGATAATAGTCGTAATAAGCCAATATTGACATGAAGCTTGTGATTTCTTAAAAAATTTAGATTTTTCAAGGATTATTGAGTTTTGTAACTTAAACGATAAATATTGTGAAATTCAAGACAGAACCTATCACAGGTTGGTAAAGTTAGTAAATAGTTAATTTGTGAGAACATCACATTTGTTGTCCCCCTAGATTTAACAAACTTGCAAATTCTGGCTAAGTCCAGTTAATTCACTCATCACACGCATTACCATCGACTGTAGAAGCACTGTTCTGCACAGCTACCCCCTGCGAATACTCTTAGATATTAAATTCAATTTGTCTTGTTTTAATGAGACAAAACTAACCAGCTATGAAATTATGTCTATGACTGAAGGATATACAGCCATAAGTTTTGCACCTGTGCAGGGCTTCATCGAAAAATCCCGTAAACTGAGGGATTTATATGGAGCCTCGCTGATTCTATCTTACTTAAGTTCCCGAATAGTACAAGAGGCATTATGTTCAGGATTAGAGGTGATTTCTCCGGGATTACCGACAATTCAAAAAGGAATGCCCAACCGAATTTTAATTAAAGGAAAATTTGAGCGCAATGATGTGCAGAATATCCTATTAAACGAATGGCAAAAGATTTTGATAATTTGCCGGGAGTGGATAGAAGACAATATCGGTATCCCAAAAACTGAGTATTATTGGTCACAACCAGAAGACCAAATTGGCAAACATAAAGGAGAATGGGAACGCTGGGGAAGCCATACCTGGGAAATATTTTGGGGATATGGTGCATCAATCCCAGATGCAATGGAAGACTTAGAAACTCGTAAATTAAAACGAGATTGGATTGGGATTAATTGGATGGGTGAAAGTTCAAGTTTAACTGGAACCGATGCGATTGCTTGGCATCAATTAGGAAAGGAATCTAACCAACCCGGACAAGCACTAACCCCAGACCAAAAAGACCAACTTGAACTATTTTATAGGCGCTTATCTTGGTTATTAGATAATCCAGAGGATAGACTTCAAAAATCTAGTTTATCTTTGCAGGCGTTAAGGGAGTACGAAGAAAAAAACCCTGACACCAGTGGTAAATATCTTGCTCCGAATGAACGGTTGAGTATTCCCGAACTGGTGAAACGTTTAGTCACTTATGACAAAATTGCTGATCAGATTGGGATGGCAAAAATTAAACAAAAATCCTCCGATCCAGAGTTTAAGGAAATTAACCGAAACGCAGGATACTGGACAGGATGGTTTATGGGTGATGGTGATGAAGTTGGGGATAAACTTCAGCTACTCGCCACTCAATCTGAAGATCAGATGAAGAAGTTCACCCTTAAAATGAGAGAATGGGGGAAAGAATTTGAAGCAAAAACAGACTTATTTCCCCCCGGAAAAGGACGGGTTATTTATGCCGGGGGTGATGATTTTTTAGGGGTGCTTTACAGTGAGCAAACCGATAAAAATTCCAATTCCAATAAACTCAAACTGACGGAAGTATTAAATTGGTTGTTACATTTACAGGAGCATTGGGAGGAACTGCAAGCCAGTATTAAAGAAGATCTCAACTTTGACTTTACCTTTAGTGTGGGTTTTGTTTGGGCAGGTCATCAAGTTCCCCAACGGGATATTTTACAACACTGTCGAGAAGCGGAAAAACGTTCAAAAAGTTTAGAACGCGATCGCTTAACCATTCGAGTAGTTTTTAATAGCGGTCAGTTTGTACAGTGGACTTGCCCTTGGAAAGATTTAGACATTTTGAAGAAATATCGCGATCGCGATGGCAAAACCTGGGGAGAAAATCCCAATTGGACTCACATTTACAATGATTGGGCACAATTAAAAGCCCGTCATGGGATTTGCTTAGAGGAAACGGTTAAACGTTCTGTGAAGAAAGACATTCCTTTAGCGTTATTTAATTTGTATTTCGATCAAATCGGAGAAAGATTTAATGAGGAAAATAGATGGGATGAAATAGCAGGAGAGAACAAAAATTTAGCAATTGTAAATTGGCTTAATGATCTGGTACAAGTAGGTTGGCAATTATGTCACAATTCCAATATGTAATTACTGTTTCCCCCTTGGGGTTTATGTATGGCAGTGCCGGAGGGTTTCTGTCTCCAGAAAACCTAGTGGGACGCTCAGGTGCTAAATTCCCACCTGATACAGGAGCAATCGCAGGACTATTTTTTAATGCGAATCAAAGTGATCGGGAAACCTTGAGAAATAATCTGATTGTTGCTGGCCCCTTTTGGGCAAAACAAGATAGTCCTGATAATTTCTATGTTCCCATTCCTTGGACTAAGGTAATGGCAGAGAAAGATAATGATGAATGGCAATTTGTCAAAAAACAAAATTCATCAGAATCGATTGAATCTAATGGTGATCAATGGTGTCTGGGTCAACATCAATGGGAACGTCAAAAGAAAGAGGTAAAACCGCAGTATAGTTGGCAGTTAATTAAGGATTGGAATTTACCTGCGGATGAACTCAAAGCCAGAAATGCGATCGCAAAAGTTCCTTGGCATTTTGTTCCGATGTTACATCCCAAAATGAAAGACAACGAGCGGCACGTTGTTGAAGAAGATGGACTATTTTTAGAAAATGCCGTGCAGTTAGATCAAGACTATTGCCTCGTTTATCTATCTAACTATGAACTAGCCAATGGATGGTATCGGTTTGGTGGTGAAGGACATTTAGTAGAAGTTGAAACCCATAAGCTCTCAGATAACCCTAAAATCAACCAACTTCTAGGGCAAAAAATTAACCATGCTTTTGCGCTCATTACCCCTGGTGTTTGGGGGTCAAATAAACTTTCCTACCGTTACCCTCGTCACCCCGATTTTCCCCGCCAAGGGATGAAAATGCTCACCGATAAAGCCGTTGCTTACCGTTATCGTTTGGGTCATTCCAGAACGAATCAACAACCCCAAGCGGAAAGCGGACGACTCAGCCGAGGACGTTATGCTGTCCCCGCCGGAAGCGTTTACGTCTTGAAACATCCTTTGAATTTAACGTGGTGGGAGTTTCCTGACGAATGGTTTCCCAAAGAAGGATTTTCCCTCAAACACTTGGGATCTGCTTTATGTTTACCCATTAGTATTCAAGGAGTACCCGAATAATGTACAGCAAAGCCTACGGAATTATTGAAGCACTGGCCCCTCTCCATGTCGGGGCAACGGCTGGAGAAGAAACTGGAAATCTTAATCTGATTTTTCGTGACCAATTTACCCAGACGGGAATCATCCCTGGTAGTTCGATTCGGGGACGGTTTCGCGCCGATATGCGAGATCGAGAAGCCGGGGAAGAACAACGTTGGTATGGACATGAATCCGTTGATGGTCGTCCTGATGGGGGGACAACCGAAGCCTTAGTTAAGTTTGAATACGCTTCTCTGGTTTGGTTTCCGGTCTTTTGTCCAGGTCAACCAGTGGTTTGGGTTAGTTGTCCTTTCCTCTTAAAGCGGTTTAAACGGATTGCAGGAATTACGGCGGATACTCCTGCTCCTTATACTGCCCAGAGTGGTTTACAAGGTCGCCAAATTGAAACCGGAGGGAAAATTCTATTTTTTAACTTAGGGTTTCTCAAAATTGAACATAACCAGAACTTATCCGATTGGATTCCCAAAGGAACAAGTTTAGAGGGGAATAAATTAGTCGTAGTTGATGATAACGATATTGCTATGTTACATGATATGGCACTCTATCGCCAAAGCCGGGTTAAACTGTTGGATGAAATGAAAAAAGTGGATACAGAAAAGGGCGCGTTTTTCAATACAGAAGCGTTACCTGAAGGCAGTATTTTAGTGTTTCCGATTGCTTTAAAAGAAACAGGTTGGAAACCGTTTGGCGAAGCAGAAAATTCAGCAGATTTATATTTTGGCGGTTTAGAATCCATTGGTTTTGGTCATTGTCGGGTTTCACTCCAAGGAGATTATTAATTATGAGTTGGGAATCTTATGAATTGGATCGGATTGCTCAAAAACTGGTTCTGCAAGCACGGAAACGGGAACCCCAATCCCTAAATCAATCCTATAAAATGCGAATGGCTGTCGCTTATGGGTTAGAACGATTTTGGGGTGAACATTTACGGTTAAAAGGCAGAGAGGAAACCAAATCAATTTTTTGGAAAGAAACTTGGGATGCTTTGCAAACCATTATGGGAAAAGCTGGGGTAAAAATTCCGAATGATGCCGTTAATCCCACTAATACCCAACAAATTCAAACCATGTCTGAAAAGCTTTGGGCTTTATCCGTGGAAGATCAACGAATTGCGATCGCAGTTTTAACGCAACTTTGTGATTGTATTGTTTGGTGGACACAACGTTATAAAACAGGGCGGAGAGATTAACCCATGACATCAATTCCTAGTGCTTATAAAAAAATCCCGATGATGTTTCGCGCTCAAATTCCAGGGCGCAGTCAACTGCAATATTTAGATCCTCAGAAAAAAAGCCAAGGCGAAGATCAGGACGTGGAACGTTGGGTTGATGAATGGATTGATCAAGCGGAGTTTATCTCTGAGGAAAACACTCAGGATATTGCAACCGCTACTTATCAAGCCAAGTCCTATGACATCTCTTGGCGGTTTGTCACCAATGGCGGACAGGATGATGGAATGCTTCGCCCTGTAATTGGGGCTTCGGGGATTCCCTTTTATCCGGGTAGCAGTATGAAGGGGGCTTTTCGCCAAGCTTGTCAGCAAGCGGAAGATGCAGGTAAAGTCCCCCCAGGAACTTGTAATTATTATTGTGGGGATGAGTTAGACATCACCCCAGGGTTATTGCGGTTTCAGGGTGCTTACCCGATTAACGATTGGACAGAGGGTTTACTCGATTTAGTTCACCCGCAACAAGGTTGGCAGTTGATGACTCAGAACACCAATCAAAAACCGCAGGGGGAGAGTCCCTATGCCCAAATTTCCCTTTATAAGCCCAGGCTTCGGTTTGCCATTTCTAGCCCGAAATCGTTGTCAACCGATCAATGGGCGCAAATTTGGGAAATTTGGCAACGAGCGCTGGCAATGGGTCTAGGATCAAAAGTTTCCACAGGCTACGGACAAATTAATCAAACGTCCCATCCGGTTCTGTTTCGGGCAAAACTCAAAGGTCAGGGACAAGCTGCCAAATTAATTGACGGGAGTGGCGAGTTTCGTCCTAATATTTTCCGCGCTGCTTTGCGAGGTCATGCGTTAAGAATTTTTGGAGGTTTAACGGATAGTAGAACCGCAGAACAATTAGTTGAGGATTTGTTGGGTGGTATTCAGCAAAGAGATGCAACCGTTGGGTTATTAGGGTTTCAGTTTCAGGAATCTAATTTAGAGATAAAATCCTTTGGTTCTGGAAATTATGCTCAACCTGCTTATAAGGTTGAAGGAGAATTAACTTGGTTTTTAGCGAAACCTTTAGCGGACTCAAATCAAGAAGCGATTTTGAAAAAATTAGTCGCAAAGTTAATGCAGTTTGCAATGATTTTTGGCGGATTTGGCAAATCTTGGCGACGGGCTGATCACCGCAAGTTTTTCCCAGACTATTATGAAAATGGCTACAAAGCTTTAATTGGTTGTCACTGGCAATGGTTAGGAGAAAATAGTCAACGTCGCTATGTCAAAGTCAGAAAATTAGATCAGGTGGGTAGCTTTTTAGATGGGGTGCGAGCAACTGCTAAAGAATGGATACAATCTCAAAATAAACCTTTACAAGAAAACCAATGGGCAAATAATTGGCGAGAGTCATGGCATCCGAGTAATGTTCAAGTTTGGGGTCGAATTGCTGAAGATGCTGACAATAGTATAGCGGTGCGTTGGTTTCATCAACCTTATCAAGAAAGAATCCAAAACTTTCAGCTAGAAAAAACAATTTACAACACTCATATTACAGGAAGAATGGGGCAAATTAGTTTGATTTGTCATCGAATGTATCCTGCAATTAAACTTCTCAACAATCCAGAAGATCCTAACAAGCCGATTGTCAGACAAACTCCTAAATTTTTGGAATTAATTACCATTTTTCCAGATAATTCACCAGAATGTAGAGATTTTTTGAATTTTTTAAAGCAAAATCCAGAAGACTTTCAACAACTTTGGGGGAACTAAAATTATGATTTTATGGATAGTGACCATTGGTAGCAGTGATGTTCAGCTTGATAGTGATAAAGCGAATCGAGACAAGGGCAGAACTGAAAAACAACGCAGTAATATCGTTTGGCGAAATTGGTATAATGATGATATTCTATATGAATGTTATGATGTTTCGTTTGAGCCTCAACCTATTTTCCAAGATGTTAAAGAATCTTATCGCATCGTGGCTCGAATTTTAGGGAAGGTTTATCAATTAAGTTCAGAAAAAGTTAAACAACAAATTGAAACCTATTTAACGTTTCCGTTGCTGAGTAACTTTGTTGAAAAGTTGAAAACGATTGAAGTTCCTGATGCAATCGCCTTTATTTTAACGGATCAATCACAGATTTTTCAAGACAATGCTCAGAGACGACAACCTAAATCTCCCTATTGGCAAGATACCTGTGAATTAAAACCGATTCTTGAGAGTTATTTTAAACAAGAATTCCCCGGAGTTGAACTGATTCCTCTACAATTGTCTCCACCCGATAAACCGGGTTTAGATGATTGGGATCGGGTTTTGAATTTAGTTCAGAATGAATTCGCTAAAATTCAATTAGAGCCGGATATTGTTTATGTGAGTCATCAAGCCAGTACCCCGGCAATTTCTTCAGCAGTTCAGTTTGAAAGTTTGACTTTATTCGGTCAACGAGTCAAATTTTTAATTAGTAATGAACAAGATTCTAACTTAACTCGTTTTATTGATCGGTCATCTTATCTCAAAAGAATTCGCCGACAAGAGGCTTTGGCATTACTCAAAAATTATGATTATTCAGGGGTTTACCAATTACTTAAAGAGGATATACAGCAATCTCAAAAAGCCATAGAACAACAAACTTTAGAGAAATTAGAGATGGCGATGCTCTGGAATTATGCTAAGTTTAAAGAGTTTTTGGAGCGTCGATTAAATTTATCTCAAGAAGCGACAGAAATCTGGTGGGATGAAAATTGGTGGCAACCTGTGTATGAAGCTGCTTATTTAGCAAAAATTCGATTTAAACAGAGTAATATGGTTGAGGCATTTTTTCACGGGTTTCGAGCCGTTGAAGCCGCATTTTTAGAATGGGGGAAACATGAATTTAAAGCTCATATCAAACTCGACCTCGACAATGAACGTTCTTATTTACAACCTTCGATCCTTGATGATCCTAAAAATTATTTTAAGGGGGCAAAAATCAACCTAGAAAATCCTAAAAAAACGAATAGCCTTGGAAAATTAAAGATTAAATTTCAAGAGCTTGCAGTCAAACTAGAAACACTGGGAGAAAACGACCAAAAACCTAAAGGAATACTCCTTGCTGGCGAAGATTTATACACGCTATTTAGAATTGAAAAACCAAACTGCCAAAACATAGTTGATTTTAAACGTTTTTGGGCGCAAGACGGTATTTGTGACAAGCGAAATAAAAATTTTCATCAATTACAAGGTTTGTCAGAAGTTGAAGTTTTTAAAGACTGGGAAGTAGAAAATTTAGAGCAATGGGAAAAACGAGTTTTAGTTTATCTAAACTTTATTGCTAAAGACAATCTACCTCAAGAATTTACATCTCTTGAAGAAGCGAGTTTAATGGCAAAACTTCACCAAGAGATTGAAGAAGCGATCGCATCTTATCAACCTTAACCATTCATTAACTGTAGGGGTGAGGCGCGCCTCACCCCTACGAAATTCTAAGGAAATCGAAATATTTTTAGGTTTAATTGTTGAATTAATTGAATTAAATCATTATGACAAGTATTGTTTTATCCTTTGTTGGCAACCAAGATCCCTTTTCTGACCAGACCACAGAAGAAGGTTCTATTGTTACTTTAATTCGGTATTTAATGGCAGAAAAAAATACAATTAATCGGGTTATCCTATTACATACAGCCGAAACCCAAGAACGAGCAGAAGCGACTAAGGATTGGTTAAAAGATGAACCTTTAAATTTATCTCTTGATCAGATTGATATTATTCCGGTTGAAGATATTCTTTCCCAAGATCCTGTTAATTTATTGGCGGCTGTTCAAGAAGCTAGAAAAGGATTAGATTTAGCGAAACAATATCTACAAAAAGGTGATCATTTAGAGTTTAATGCGTCATCGGGTACACCTGTAATGAAGTCAGCTTGGAGTATTTTACAAGCGGCTGGTTACGCGCCTCATAGTTCGGTTTGGCAAGTTAGAAACCCTAAACAAATGCAGTCGGGACAACCGAGAGTTTTTTCGACAAATGTGGAGGTTTTAAAAAATGAATTTGATTTAAAAGTAATTCAACAACAAATTTTAGATTATAATTATAGTGGAGCTTTAGCAACAGTCAAAGTTAGTAATTTATCGACAGAATTGATTGAAGCCTTGTTAAAATATGCTGATTATCGGATGGCGTTTGATTTTGATTTAGCATTTACGGCGATTCAACCTTGGAAATCTGATTTAGAATCTCAGTGGATTTCGGAAATTTCTAGTTTACGTCAAAAAAATAAGCCTGCTTTATTAAAAGAAGTTTATTTTAAGGCGTTTATGAAACTTAAAAATCAACAATATGCTGATTTTTTGGTTGATGTGTTTAGATTTCAAGAAGGGTTTCTTAGATTTGTTGTAGAAGAAACCCTGAAAGTAAAACTTCCTAAAAAAAGGTCAGAAATTGATCAGTTCTGGGCAACTCTCAAGCGAATAGAAGGGGGTCGTTTTTATAAAAGCTTAGAAAATTATCGTTTACCTAATGGCAAAAGCTTAGATCTTAATGGTTTTATGAGTCGGTTAATTATGATGATTATTCTGGAAATATCGCCCCAATTCTGCCCCCTCTATTCACAAATAGAAACGTTAAATGAATATTGTGAACAACGTAATCAATTTATTCATGATTTTGAGGGAATTTCGGAAATTGATGAACCGGAGAAAGTTAAAAAAAATATGCGAGAATTATTGCAAGTGATTACTCATGTTCCGAAAATAAATCCTTATGATATTCTCAACCAAAAGATATTTAATTTGTTAGAATCTAGGGTTAAAAATTAATATTTTACCTTTTGATTTTACTCAATAAGCTTAAAAATAGCCAAAACATTCAGTTATTTGTAGGACATTAAAACATTATCAAGGAGCTATCATGTATATTTCTAGTCGTGCCATTGTTGTTCGGAATTTTGCGATCGCTATTGTCAATGGAACAATTACCTTAATTATCCTGTTAATTGCTCCAGTGGGATTAGCCGCCGTAATTAGTAATACTTTTTTAGTGACAATTGCCACTTTTTTTACCGCCACTATAGCTGATGGTATTATTCGATTTCTGCAACCTTCTCGCTCTATGGGTGAAATTCCTTTACATCAAAATACGACCTATTCTTCTGAATTAGATTCTCGTTCATCCCATGAGATTGATCGCTAAATTATGTTAACATTGTATGTGTCTGAACAAGGATGTTATCTAACTTTAGAAGCCGAAAGTTTGTTAATCAAAAAGGGGAAGGAAGTCTTAGCAGAAGCTCAAATTCCCCTGCTGGAACAAGTGTTAATTTTTGGTAAATCTCAAGTGACGACTCAAGCGATTCGAGCTTGTTTATTTCGTAATGTTCCGATAGCTTATTTATCTCGCATGGGATATTGTTATGGTCGAATTTTACCGGTTGAACGGGGATATCGGCATCTATCTCGCTATCAACAACAACTGACTAGAGTAGACCGTTTAATTGTAGCTCGTCGCATTGTACAAGCGAAACTGAAAAATAGTCGAGTGATTCTCCAACGCCAAGCTCGTCGTCAATCTTCTGAGGCGATTACTTTTGCAATTCAAAGTTTAAATCATTTGATGGAAAAGGTAATAGAAGCAGAAAGTTGGGAACGATTAATGGGGTTAGAAGGTGCAGCGGCTTCTCAATATTTTTCGGCTTTGGGTGACTGTTTAACTCATCCTAAGTTTGTGTTTACGGTGCGATCGCGTCGTCCCCCTGGAAATCCAGTCAATGCTTTATTGAGTTTTGGGTATCAAGTTCTGTGGAATCATCTTTTAAGTTTAATTGAACTTCAGGGACTTGACCCTTATTTCGGGTGTTTACATCAAGGAACTGAACGTCATGCTGCTTTGGCTTCGGATTTAATTGAGGAGTTTAGAGCACCGATTGTGGATTCATTGGTGATGTATTTAATTAATCGCAATATGATTGATGCAAATACGGATTTTACTTACCATGATGGCGGTTGTTTTCTGAATGATTCGGGTCGAGTTAAATTCTTAAAGGCGTTTCTGCAACGAATGGAGGAAAAGTTAACAACTGTGGCGGGAGAAAATCAACCTCGATGGGATATTTTGACTCAACAGGTGAAGCTTTTTAAGCAATTTGTTTACAACCCGATTGAAGGATACCAACCTTATGAGTTGCGCTGATGTTATTTTATATTGTTGCCTATGATATTCCTTGTGATAAACGTCGTCGCAAAGTGGCGAATTTATTAGAGGGATATGGAAAGCGGGTTCAATATTCGGTGTTTGAGTGTGTTCTACCTGAATCAAAATATCTTGAGTTACAGAAACGCTTGAAAAAACAGGTGAATTTGGCGGAAGATAATCTGCGGTTTTATCCTCTTTCTCGCCATACTTGGGGAAGTGTGGAAACTTGGGGTCAGGGGCCAAAGATTACTGAGTATCCGAGTTCGTTGATTGTTTAAAGAGGTTGGGGAGGCTTAGGAAAGTTTGATGAGCCTCGCCAGCTTTCTGGGTAAGGGTTTCGTTTTTTTGCCCGGACATGAAACCAGGGGTTTGGATGGGGAAGTTTAGGAGGGATCATCAACGAAATCATGGGCTTGCGAGGCTCAGGCAAAATGGCTGTAATACTGATTCTCTCATTGGGAGCCTCGATATTGCTCTGGGTAAGGATTCTGGCGATTTTGGCAGCAGGCAAAATCGGGTTTCAGCCAACGGTTTTCCTGAGCCTCGCAAATGCCTACTAGACAGCCGATGGTGTCTGGGTTTAAAATAGGGGGACTCCCCACTCGCTGGGGAAATTAATTGATTGGAAACTTCAATGATCTCTGTTGTCTTGAAGAAGTCTATACTAGCTCCCCACTCGCTGGGGAAATTAATTGATTGGAAACTGCACTAGAGAACACAGCGCCATCAGGGTACATACGTACCTCCCCACTCGCTGGGGAAATTAATTGATTGGAAACCTTGAGGTACCTAATTTAGTTAAGAGTGTATATACTCCCCACTCGCTGGGGAAATTAATTGATTGGAAACACAATCCCTCCTTATGAGATAGCAATTATAGGGAGGGAGATTAAGGACTCCCCACTCGCTGGGGAAATTAATTGATTGGAAACACAGGAGGTAATAACTTCACTGCAATTGAAGTTATCTCCCCACTCGCTGGGGAAATTAATTGATTGGAAACGAAGGATAATGCGATTCAATAGATAGATATAAGAGAGGTCTCCCCACTCGCTGGGGAAATTAATTGATTGGAAACGGTAATATCAAATGACTATTCTTCTTACTTACTCCCCACTCGCTGGGGAAATTAATTGATTGGAAACATCAAGAATCTGGCAGTCGGCTGCCTTTACGTGGTCTCCCCACTCGCTGGGGAAATTAATTGATTGGAAACTTGTAGCGAGTTATATACATCAATAGCTTCTTGGACTCCCCACTCGCTGGGGAAATTAATTGATTGGAAACTAGGGTAAATCTGACATATCAATTCTCCTATACTCTCCCCACTCGCTGGGGAAATTAATTGATTGGAAACGAGGTCATTGCCATCGAACTTACCGAACTCCAAGTAGCTCCCCACTCGCTGGGGAAATTAATTGATTGGAAACTCGTATTCATCGTAAAGGTCTTCTGGTTCCCACCGCTCCCTCCCCACTCGCTGGGGAAATTAATTGATTGGAAACGGTGAACTGCTTGACTCCAAAGTGGGTGAAACCTTCAACTCCCCACTCGCTGGGGAAATTAATTGATTGGAAACTAGGAACTTATGTAGTTCGGCTGTGTAAGTCTTTAGCTCCCCACTCGCTGGGGAAATTAATTGATTGGAAACAACCACTCAAGAATGGTTTCACTTGCACCAAGAGGCATCGTGACTCCCCACTCGCTGGGGAAATTAATTGATTGGAAACTCTCCCATTCAATGGGAAGACTTAGATATTTCCACCTCCCCACTCGCTGGGGAAATTAATTGATTGGAAACTTAACTATCCCTTTATATTGTTAGGTCATTTCACATTCCCCTCCCCACTCGCTGGGGAAATTAATTGATTGGAAACTGGCACTCTTCTACATGACCTCCAATCTGAATCTGTTTCCACTCCCCACTCGCTGGGGAAATTAATTGATTGGAAACCTTGTTCAGTAATACCTTTAGTAGATGTTAAGTACTCCCCACTCGCTGGGGAAATTAATTGATTGGAAACCGGAGTTGTTGTCCTCAGTTAATTATTGAAAATGATCAACACTCCCCACTCGCTGGGGAAATTAATTGATTGGAAACGAGTGCCACAATTTCATCGTGGCTGATTTCTTGTGCATTAATCTCCCCACTCGCTGGGGAAATTAATTGATTGGAAACCTGAAATAGAGAGAGTTATCTCTCTAAGGAACTCATGTTCCATCTTGACTCCCCACTCGCTGGGGAAATTAATTGATTGGAAACCAGGACGAGCGAGAAGTTCAGCTGCACGTTTTTGTTGCCCTTCTCCCCACTCGCTGGGGAAATTAATTGATTGGAAACTGTGTAGGGATAACTAACTCCCTGAAGGATTGCCCCTCCCCACTCGCTGGGGAAATTAATTGATTGGAAACAAAAGAGAGAAGGTTAGATTGGAACCCACCCCAACTCCCCACTCGCTGGGGAAATTAATTGATTGGAAACTCTTAAAGACAATTTGATTGTTGAGAGACTCACATTCGTCTGGGTCTCCCCACTCGCTGGGGAAATTAATTGATTGGAAACACTGCAGAAGCTGTACCTAACCACCACTCTAAGGTGGCATCATATCTCCCCACTCGCTGGGGAAATTAATTGATTGGAAACTAGAAGTAGAGGGAAGAGGTGAAGAGTAGAAATAGTCTCCCCACTCGCTGGGGAAATTAATTGATTGGAAACCAGTGAGTAGTCGGTAACAAGACATTAAGTTCTCAACTCCCCACTCGCTGGGGAAATTAATTGATTGGAAACAAGCATGATGGCCAAAGGCTTAAGCCTTAAAGCTGTACTCCCCACTCGCTGGGGAAATTAATTGATTGGAAACTTATAGCACCATAATGGTGAGTTGATCCTGGCATAGCTCCCCACTCGCTGGGGAAATTAATTGATTGGAAACAAGGAGAAGAGATGTTTATTAGCACCACCACGACCCTCCCCACTCGCTGGGGAAATTAATTGATTGGAAACACTTCTTCTTCTGTTTGAAAGTACCAATTCCAGTCAACATCTCCCCACTCGCTGGGGAAATTAATTGATTGGAAACACCTCCCACTTGACCACTTCTGAGTGGCAAAGCAGGACTCCCCACTCGCTGGGGAAATTAATTGATTGGAAACAACGGATTCACATTACAAGTGTTGATTATTTTCATTCTCCCCACTCGCTGGGGAAATTAATTGATTGGAAACAGGGGATCTGACAGGTTTTTATAATGAATTTGTAACTCATTGACTCCCCACTCGCTGGGGAAATTAATTGATTGGAAACAGGTTTGGGAAGCGATCGCGATATTCCGACCACTTCCCAGATCTCTCTACTTGCTAGGGAAATTCTATAAAATCCTAGTTTAAATGCACAATATCTTATTGCAATTGCAGTTGTCGTTGAACTTTAACTAAAGTGCGATCGCCTCTAATTAATTGATATTCAGCCTTCCAATTTCCGGGGGTTAAAGGGGATTGAGGATTATTTTTTTTCCCCACATAACCAATCCAAGTTTTACTCGATTCATTCACAAAACTTTCATTATTAACAACTTTTATTCCCTGAGCATCATAAACATTAAAAATCATTTTATCTCCCGTTAATACCCCATAAACCTGTACCCAAAATAACAATGCTGGACTATCTTGGGGTAAAATAGTTTCGTTAAATTTACCCTGCCATAATTCATCCATTGTCGGGGGTTGGGTTGAAAATCCAGCCCGAATTAACCCCGTTGGAATATAGGCTAAGGATTGTTCCCAAATGGGGTTACGAGTCACATTACATCCGGCCGTTGCTTCTGGCCCCACAAAGGGATCAATCACTTCCCCGTTATAACGAATGGTGAGATGAACATGGGGAAAGGAGGCTAACCCAGAAGCGCCAACTGATCCTAAAATTGTCCCTTTCTCAACGGTATCCCCCGGTTTAACCCGCAGGCTTCCCTGTCGCAAATGACAATATTGAGTTTCCCAGCCTGCGCCATTGGGCACAGAGCGATGGTCAATAACAACCCCATTACCGCATTCCGTCCCTTCTACCGCCGTTTTATCCGCTTCCTGTGCAATGCGTTTGTCAACCACGCCATCTCGGACTCGTAACACCGTCCCCGCCGCCGACGCCACCACCGGAACCCCTCTGGCCATGGCTTGTTCGTCTGGTATGGCAAAATCTGTGCCTTGATGACCATCATAGGTTTGCCGTCCACAGCCAAAATCAACAGCCTTGGGACTAGGATCTCGATCTGGGTATAACAAAATAAAGCAATCTTCACCCAGTTGACAATCAATGGGTTGGGCAAAACGGGGGGTTTGGGGGGTTTGGGTAATCAGTTGTTGGGTCATCCCTTCCGCCAGGGTCTGAGCGTGTTGCAGAGAAGACTCAGCCGTTTGTGTGACATTCGGACTCCAACAACTGACTAATACCATTAACCCCAAAGTCAGGAAGAATGCAACCCCGTATTTTTTAGCGCTTGAACTCCTCATATTTAGCCCCGTAGTCAGCCCTTCAGGGCTGTCTTTCCAGACAGAGGCGTGAACGCCTCACTACAATTTAATGGATAGAGGCGTGAACGCCTTACTACAATTTAACGGAAAAGGATATCCGATTGTAAGGTTAAATTCAGGTCCTGACTGGGACGAACCACCACAACATCGACTTTGCGACGTCCGACGAATACTCCGGTAATGGCACCGAGTCCCGCACCCCCTAACACTTCTTCGGTCGCGATCGCATTATCGCCAACAATAGCACCAATCGCCGTCGCTGCTGCTGCTCCAATGGCGGCTCCCCCTAGAATAGACCGGGCTGAAGCTCCTTTGCGAATGGTTTCTGTGCGAGTCACCACTTGAGAATTAGCATCTAAGCGAAATCGTTGTCCAGCACTAATAATCACTTCATTAGCCACAAATTGAGATCCCCCGGAAGCGGGTTTTAATTGTCCGACAATTTCAGCCCCTGCGGGAATCCAGACCCGTCCTTGGCTGGTGACAACATTTTGTGCTACCGTCATCGTTAAAGGAACGGTTTCATTGGGCATCACCACAATTTTTTCAGCTTCTGGATATTCGACTGAAATTACAGTTCCTGCTAAGATTCTATCCCGTTGTAAGGTATTGGGAAAGGATTGAGCCGTGGCTGGAATTCTTGGCAGTAAAGGTATAGCCACGGCTGTTGTTAAACCGAATGCTAGGAAAATTGACAATCCTGAACGTGAAAATTGAGAACTGAACATAAACACAACATCCTTATTTGTTCTTGAGATTAGGTTTAATCCTTATATAACCTAAAGTCGATAGAATTGCTGTATTGTTCCTTTTGGAATCGAGTTTGACCCGAAAAACTAGGATCGTCAAGATTTATTATTGATATAGGGTACAGAGCAAAACTTAATGATATCAGCTTAGTGAAAACCTATGATGATGCAAAGACTCAGGATCGCTACTTGGAATTTGGAGCATCCGAAACCAAAAAGCCCCAAAAAGACACCAGCAGTATTAGATCAAATTCAAACTATAAATGCTGATGTTTGGATCTTGACAGAGACCAATAATCTTGCTGTTGATTTATCAAAAAAGGGCTACTTCAAGTTCTCATCAATTGAATATCAAGATAAGAGATTGGATCAAAATGCTTACACCACAATCTGGTCAAGAATACAGGCTCCTACTGAAATGCTCAAAACATTTGATCCAATCCTCGCTGTCTGTATCAAAGTAAATTTACAAGGCTACAACCTGTTAATTTATGGGACAATTATCACCTGGCATGGCGATCGCGGAATAGATGGAAAATCAAAAAGCTGGGAAGAACATTACCGATCAATTGAACAACATGGAAATGATTGGGAGCATCTAGCGAAAACCAACCCTGATTGCAAACTCATAATTGCCGGAGATTTCAACCAAGCAAGAGATGGTTCACGTTGGTATGGAACTCAAAAAGGAATTGCTTTATTAACCCATGAGCTAAAACGTAACAATCTCGTTTGTTTAACTGATGAAGTTAAGCCCAAAGAACGACATAATATTGATCATATCTGTGTCAGTTATGAACTGCAACCCTATTTCCAAGTTGGCTTTTGGGAAAATATTTCTGATAGTAATGTAACCATGAGCGATCATAACGGCGTTTTTGTTGATGTGGAATTGCCAGCATAACTTGATATTGATTGATCAGTAAGTAAACAAATTAATTACACATTCAGGTTAGGAGATTTTTAAAGTCTAAAATATTGCCTATTCCCCTGATGCGTAGTGCCATACTAATCTAATTCCTGTTCTAATACATTAGCGATCGCTCGTTTTGTATTTTCGCTAAATTCTCGCACATTCACCCGATTTAATAGGACAATTGCCAGGATCATTCCGATAGCTTGAACTGTAAAAACCATTCCATAAGCTAAAACAGGAACCTGAAAGATCGCCCGTCCTAAATCTAAAACAGCACCGCCTAAAACCGTTGCTAATCCTCGCGCCATTGCCTGAGCTAAACCCCAAGCTCCAATAAAAGTTCCAGCCGTTTCAGCTAAGGTTAAATCTAACATTAAATTAATCGCTCCCGCCGTTAGAATTCCTGAACATAAACCAAAGCCTAATAATGACCCTTTTAAAAAGACAGGGTTCGCAGTAAACCCGGCGAAAATGAAGAATATTAAACAAATTGAAACTCCAATACAACCCAGTTTCACTGTATTTTTTTTACCGATACGGGGAACAATTAAAAATCCAGTTGAGGCGATACCCATTAAGGTTCCCATTCCAAAAAACGCATTTAATTGTGTAGTTTCAGACACACACATTCCAAAGACTTCACCCCCATAGGGTTCTAAAACCGCATCCTGCATAAATAAGCTAATCGTCATCACCAACAAAAAGGTAAAAAATAATCCCGTTTGGGGACTAGCGGTTAAAATTTTAAGGGCGCGATTAAACGTAATTTGATCTTCGCGTTCCACAACAGTAGAGCGAAATTGGTAACGAGAAAACCGACGTTCAATACCGATGGTTGCAATTACAGATAATCCGATCACCATTAACGGTATTATGATAAATAACGGAGTAACAGAGGCTTGTAATTCCGGTAAATTTGTGGTTGTTGCTATGGGGTTCTCGGTCAAAATCGCAGCCCCACACAGTTCGGGACGATGAAGAATTTTAGAACTAATAATCGCTCCAATCACAATTCCCACCATTAGCATTGACCAAACAATACTAATTAATTTAGAGCGATTATCTTCATCAGAAACATCAAATAAAAGGGCAGTAAAGGGGGTGGAACTTGCACTTAAAGCCAAACCATATCCGGCAAAAATTAAGGCTAATAAACTCGCCCATAAATAAGCAATTCCATTAAATCCATTAACTTGAATACTCGCCCCTAATTGCCAAACGATTTGTATTGCTAAAAATGAAGCACTGGTAAATAAAATTAACCCAATCCATACATAGCTACTGCGATGATATCCCCATAACGGTTTAGCATCAGACATCTGACCAAACCACACCCTAGCGGGGGCAACAAATTGGTGCATTGCGATCGCCCCTGCTGCAATTAAAGCCGGAACTTTTAACTCATCAATCATAATTCGGTTAATCACACCCAGGGTTAGTAAAGACATAATTCCTAACCCCATTTGATACAAACCTAACCGAAACATGGTAAATAGAGGAATGGGGGGCAAGGGTTTACCCTCTAGGGGATTAGAGGTTGAGGATTGCTCTGAGGAATCACCGATTTTCATGGGTTGTAAGTTAAGACAGCAAGAAGGAAAAACAACTCATTTTTAACAATTTTATTAAAATTTAGGCTGAGTTGCATTTTCTGATTATAATAGAAGAGCTACTGAATTTCAAGTTAAACCAAATTCAAACTCTTTTTGAGCAAAAATGACTAAAGTTTTATCACATTTTATTCAAATTAAAGAAGCAAAAATTCATTTCTTAGAAGTAGGAAACTCTCAAAATCCATCGGTTTTATTCCTTCATGGGGCTAGTTTTAAAGCCGAGACTTGGCAAGAGATTGGAACCCTAGAATTGATGGGTCAAAACCAATATCATGCTATTGCTGTGGATCTCCCTGGATATGGCAAATCTCAATCCTTGAGCGGAAATCGAGTTGAGCTTTTATTAGAGATCATTGATCATCTGAACTTATCAGGGTGCGTGTTAGTCTCTCCTTCCATGAGTGGGAATTATAGCTTACCCTTTATCGTGCAACATTCAGATCGCTTAGGGGGATTTGTTGCTGTTGCTCCCGTGGGTATCCCTCAGATGGTAGAACATTTACAAGGAATTTCACTGCCAACCTTAGCGATTTGGGGAAGTAATGATAGAATTGTTCCATTGGATCACGCAAAGTTACTTCAACAATTCATGCCCAATGTACAAATTGTGATTTTGGAACAAGCCGGTCATGCTTGTTACATGAAAGCAACTCCTAAGTTTCATGAACATCTCATGGAATTTGTGAACCGTATAAACTCTCATTCATAACATTTTATTTATCGGTTTTTTTAGAGTTTATTATTCTTCTATTTTGTAACCGGATAAAATTATATCCTCAAGGTTAAATTCAACAATTTTTTTCTTAATTACTCCTAGGACGATTATTAAAAAATGACTCACAAAACAGAAAAAGCACTTTTTCTTTTAGGCGGACTCAGCGATGATGATCTCAGCTGGATTATCAATAAAGCAAAAATAGAAAAACTGCCCCCCGGCGAACGGTTAATTTATGAAGGACGCCCCATTAATGCCCTTTATTTTGTATTGAGTGGATTGTTAACGGTGGTGATAGGGTCGAAAGAAGATCGAGAATTAGCCCAAATTACCACAGGGGAAGTCGTTGGAGAAGTATCTTTTATTGATAGTCGCCCACCTTTAGCAACGGTTAAAGCGTTAGAAACCACTCAAGTTTTAGCCATTTCTCGTTTTGAACTCAATAGCAAACTTCACCATGATTCTAAATTTGCTGCCCGATTTTATCATGGTTTATCCCTATGTTTAGCCAGTCGGATGCGAGGCACAATTCGACGTTTAGGTTATGATGATCTTACAGAATATGAAATAGATGTACTAGAACCTGAAGAATTTAGTGAACAGACCAAAGAATTTTTAGTTTTAGCGCAAGCTAAATTTAATTGGTTAGTTCAAAATCTCCGAGCTAGGGAATAAAACATCAACTATTTAGAGGTTCACGATAGCAGGAAACCGTTCATTGCTTACTGTTCCCTGTTCCCTGTTCCCTGTTCCCTTTACGAGTCATCCTGGGTTGAACTAATCCACTTCCAAAAGGGATGAGTTGGCCCCTGTTTCAGAATTTTAAAGACTTGCTGTTCTAAACGGCGTTGATAGGCGGGAGAAACCCCGAATAAAATGTTGCGACTATGCCAGACTAACGTTGCTGTTGTCATACCCATACACAACCCTAACCCCAAAGCAGCAAAACGATTATAAGCTAAACCATAACGAACCGCAGACCAAGTAAAATGGTTTTGCCAAAGGGCAATTTCTCCGCGCAAAGCCCACAGACTTAAAGGCGCTACGGTAATCCACAAAATTCCAATGACTAACCATCGGGTGTAAACCGTAAGTCGATGCAATTTTTGCACTTGAGCATTAAACATTGAATCATCTGGCGAAGGGTTTAATCCCATTTGGCCTCCTGCTTTTTAACCCCTATCTGCTGTGGCATGAGGACTGCCCTCATGGGTCAATTTTAGAACAGCTTTCACTTATTACAATTTATTGATGACCTCAGTAAACTCCTTCTCCTGATTCATTGATCTTTACATAAGTAGGTAGGCGGGATTAAACTTGTCCATGTAACAATATGTAAAGGAGGCTTAGATCAGCCATTAGAGAGCGTTAGAACGATTTATAATCGTTTACATAGGGAGTTTTTATAGAGCCTACCTACTTACTTTCGTTTTTTATACCTATTGACTTAAAACAATGCCAACATTTGAACCGCAAACGCCGCGAATCCGATTTGTTTATCATCAATTACAATCCCCAGCATTTCGACAATGGGTTCCTTTGATTTTAATTGTAATATTAGGAACAATATTACGCCTTGATCAGATCGGCACCGAAAGCATTTGGGCCGATGAACATTCTAGTATTCGAGATGCAGAAAGCTTAAAACTTAAACCTCGGCTTTTTTATTCTTTATTTCTGCGGTTTTGGATGGTGTTTGGAGAAAGTGATAGTTGGTTAAGATTATCTTCTGTTCCCTTCAGTTTGGGTGTGATTGTTCTTGTATATTTACTCACTTTAAAAGTGGCGAATCGTTGGACAGCTTTAATGGCTGCTTTGATGATGGCTGTTTCTCCTTTTTTTGTCGGTTACGCTCAAGAAATTCGGATGTATTCAATGAGTACATTTTTCTCTTTATTGGGAACAGTTGCTTTAACCGATGCTTTAGAAAAGCCTACCAAACAATCAATCGTTGTCTGGATTATGGGTCGATTATTTTCGCTTTTAGCAACCCCCATTAATGTGTTATTAATCGTTCCTGATTTAATTTTGATTATTTGGAGATTTAAAAATCAAAAAGAAACTTTAATTAGGATAGGACAAGGATTAATTGTTCTGGGATTAATTTGGCTTCCTTTTGCCTATACGTTAATTAAAGCCATCCCCAACTTTTTAAATGATTGGATTGCTAAAACTCCCAAGCCAAACCTTTTATTGATTCCCGGTAAATTAATTAACTTTACTGCTTTTTGGAACATAAAAGTAGTGCGAGCATGGTATGAATCTAGTCAGAATCTAACAGGGTTAGGATGGGAAAAATTGGTTTATTATTTTTATGTCTTTTACAATCTAATTTTAGTCTTTTTACTAATCCTTGCTTTACTCAAAGTCATTAAACAAGTTAGACGAAAATCAACTCAACCGAAATTATTGTGGATTGCAACTTGGGCTATTGTCCCCTTTCTAATGTTGTTGTCAGGCTCCTATATTAGCGGTTCATTGATGGTTGATCGATATTTAGCCTTTATTGCACCCTATTACTTAATTCTAATAACGGTGGGATTTCAAACTATATTTCAAAAATATCGTTTAATTGCTTGGGGTCTTGCCGTGGTTTATTTAATCGCACTAACGGGAGGATTAACCCATTATTATACCCATTTATATCATGATGATTGGAAAGGAATTGTAGCGTTAATTGAAGCCGAGAAAAAACCAGGTGATGCGATTGGATTTTATGCTCTAGGATGGGAACCCCATCTAGCTTTACCCCGCTATTATCAAGGGTCATTGCCACTCCAATCTTTAGCTAATCCCCATATCGATTATCCTCAAAAACTAAATGAAGAATTCGCCTCTAAAATATTAGATTCATTACCGAAAAATCATTCTCGATATTGGTTGGTCTTGTATCCCGAAACCGATGTAGAAATGATTCAGAAAGTTATGAAAGAAAAATATGAGGTTTTACGTCATGAAGTTTATCCTAATCTCATGAATGGTTCTCCTCAAGTATTTTTAATCCAGCCTAAAGAGGCTAAAATTTTAAAATAATGATATAAAAGATATAAGAGGAGGTTTAATTAATCCTTTTTAAACTTAAGGTTTATGACTCAAATTGTTGAGCATAAAATAAAGCATAACGTTCGCCTTTTTCTAATAGTTCTTGATGGGTTCCTGATTCCACAATTTGACCTTGTTCTAAGACTAAAATTCGAGTAGCCCGTCTAACCGTTGCTAAACGATGAGCAATAATAAAAACAGTTCGATCCTGCATTAATCGTTCTAAGGCTTCTTGAACTAACGCTTCTGACTCCGAATCTAAGGCTGATGTGGCTTCATCTAAAATTAAGATTCTAGGGTTTAATAAAACAGCCCTAGCAATGGCAATTCGTTGTCGTTGTCCCCCAGATAAATTCACTCCCCGTTCTCCAACCAGGGTTTGATAGCCATTGGGAAACTGCATAATAAACGAATCCGCATTGGCAATTTTTGCAGCGGCTTCCACATCTTTTAAGTCATAATAAGCTTGACCAAAGGCAATATTTTGAGCAATGGTTCCTGAAAATAAGGTAATATCTTGGGGAACAATCCCAATTTGTCGCCGCAGACTTTTTAAGGTGACATCTTGAATATCAATATCATCAATTTTAATAGTTCCTGACTGGCGATCATAAAATCGGGGTAATAAACTCACTAAGGTTGTTTTTCCGGCTCCCGACGGCCCCACTAAAGCCACCATTTCCCCTGGTTTAACACATAAATTGAGATTCTGTAAAACTGGTTGATTGTTATCTTGACTTTGAGAAAAATCCGTTTTAGGATAAGTAAAATTAACGTTATAATATTCGACTTTTCCGGTCACATGGGGTAAAATAAAAGCATCGGGTTTTTCAAGAACCGTTGGCTGCACGGCTAACAGTTCAAAAATGCGATCGCAAGAAGCTTGACCTTGTTTAAAATCACTATAATTACTCGTAGTTAAAGAGATGGGATCAATTAATAACGCCACCGCCGCAATATAACTAATAAACCCACTTCCGGTTAAATTTCCTTGGGAGATTTGCCATCCTCCTAAAAAGAATAACAAAATCACACTCATGGCTTCTAAAAAGCCAACCACTACAAATTGTAAAGCTTTGACTTGTTCAGCTAAATATTTGGCTTTGCGATTTTGTTCCGCTTCTAAACTAAAGCGATTAATTTCATATTCTTCCGCCGCAAATGCTTGGACTAACCGAATTCCTCCAAACACTTCTGTTAATAACGCGGCTAAATTAGAAACTCGGTTTTGGCTATGGCGAGTAAAGGTTAATAATTTTTCGCCAAACCAACCAATTAACACCGCCATAAACGGGGCAATAATTAACGTGGCGAGGGTTAATTGCCAATTGAGATAAATCATATATCCCAAAACTACAATTAACTGTAAAATACAAGGAACAAATTGATGGAAAAATTTATTAATGACTTCCCCAATACGGTCAATATCTTCCGTGAGGCGATAGGCGAGATCCCCGGTTTTTGTAGTTTCAAAATAGCCAATATTCAGCCGTTGTAAATGACGATAAACTTGTTTTCTTAATTCCAGAGAAATCGTTAAGGCAGCTTTTGCCATCAGGGTATCCTGACCATATTGTACCGTTCCCCGCACCAGGAAAACAACGGCCGCTACTCCCGCTAATTGAGCGATAGCAGAGACATTTCCGGCGCCAATATAACCTGCCATTTGTCCGGCTAACCAGGCTAATAACGGCCAAAATACGGTAAAGGCAAGGGTACAAACCAAGGCTTTAGCAATTGTTTGTCCTTGGGTGCGAATATAAGGAATTAATTCCCGGTAACTAGAAGGTTGTTTTTGTTTCAAGTTGCGATCGCCAAAACACCTTTTTTAACCTATCATATTTTAGCCCAGAAACCGGGTTGATCAACAAAAGATCTTGTTTGAGCCGATAAATAACGATTATAAACCCGGTTTCTTGTATTAGGTATTGTCTGAAGTTTTTAGCTCGCTTAATTGATAATAAATTGCCCAAATTGCCATCGCTCTTAAATAATGACTGGCGCGAAATGTGCCAACGGCGGTAATGGCTTCGGGTGTGCGAAATTGTAAACCATTTTCATAGATTTGTTTAACCACAACTTCCGTTAATTCTAACGCTTCAGCTTTCATTCCCATTTGTAAGAAAAACGCAGCCAACCCAAAATTAATTCCTGTCCAAACTTCTAAGGGGTGAGTATCTTGAGGATTAACTGCTTCTCCCGTCGGTCTAACACCATTGGCGGCACCAAATTGCCCATTATGAAACTTTTTAAAACAGGAATCATAAACCATTTTTAAAGCCGAAATTGTACAATCAGTAGGAACAATATCCGGTAATTCTAATAATCTAGCATAAAATTGACCACACAATTGATCAGCCATGACCACATCAGAACCACTCTCACTATCCAAACGATAATATTGACCATTCCAAAGGGTTTTGTGATACAAAGGTTTAGCCGTTTCTAACCAAGCTTGATAGGTCGGAAGAACGCTTTTAGGAGACGGGGTAACGGTTTCCTTTTCTAGTGCTTTCCCCATGGCAATCATCGCTTCTAATGCTGCTAACCATAACCCCCCACAATAGGCACTAATTCCCTGTAATCTCCAATCATCAAAAGTTTGATCCGGTGCGCCACTATTTTCGGGAATTGAATCTTGATCTAAATCAAAGGTTTTTAGATAATCCAGGGTTTCAACCATCGCTGGCCAGCAATCTTTTAAAAACTCGTAATCTGTTCCCCCCGTTAATAGGAAATCCCGATAAACTTGCAACACAAAATCACAGGGTAAATCCTTCCAAAGGTTACAATCTTGATAACTGGTATAATTGGTTTTTTCCCAAGGATGTTCGTTCGGCGCGCCTAAATCATGGGGGGTTGCACCAACGGCTTTCCGAATGGCAGAGGCTTGATTATAACCAATAATTCGTGGGGTATTATCGCCTTGAGAAATTGCACGGGAATAGGCAATTAATATCGATTTTTCTAACTCCGGCCATAACATTAATAAAGAAAATGACCCATATAATCGCACATCTAAACTTTCATACCAGCGATAATCTAAACATTCTAAAACTGCAAATTGACCGACAGGATCACGTTCATCAGCAGCAGTCCAAAGCGCACCTCCATCCGTTAGTAAATATAGCTCATTAAAGAGTGCCATTTTAAACCAATTGGGTAAATCTTGACGCTGTAAAATTGGGTTTTGCCACAGTTCAATCTGTTCTCGCCAAGTATCAGAATGCTTCATCGCCGTGCGAATCATTGACCAAGCATTGTGACCATTTCGACCAAAAAAATCAGTATAACGACGATAATAATTAATTCCTGATGCAAATTCAGTAATGGGTAAATCCCAGGCTAAATAAAACGGAATTTTGCGTGTTTTTCCGGGTCGAATTGTAAATTTAACCGCTAAAGCAACGGCAATTCGCTCTCCTTCTTTAGCCGGATGTTCACTTTCTTGATCTAATAATGTGCCATCTTCGGCAAAACAGTGCCAAATGTCTTCTCCGCTTCCTGTGGGGTTCCAACGGGTTTGATAATACACTTCAACCGCAGGGTTTATAATGGTGGCAATTGCCATTTGTCCTTCCCCTTCTCGCACTTCTTCATTAGTGCTGAGACGAGTCATTAAACAGCCAATGCGATGAAAATCTTCAACTAATCGATTAACACTTCCGTCACTATTTCCCCACCGAGGTTGATATTCATAAACTGGGCTACCATCGTCTCTAACTTTCACTTCAGGACTGGCTAAACTATTGGTAAACCATCCAATTGTATTTTCCCAAGTTAATAAAATACTTAAGGTAATCGGTTCATCCGTTGGGTTGTGAGCAATCCATTCAAAAATTGCAATGGGATAACTACTTTCTTGATAGTTTTTAGCCCAAACCGGAGAAAATTGTTCACAAGTTAATTGTGCAGAAAAGACATTTTCATAAACAAACCAACTGCGGGGATATAACGCATGATAAATTCCCGTTTGTTCAGGATAATTTGTAGGATTAGGATACCAATTCCACGCCGCTAAACTTCCATCTTCTGGGGGTTCTGTTGATAAAGCACAAGCTTTTTTTTGACCGTTGATTTCTTCAAAAACACTAAATTGACAAGCGGGAAGATTTCTAAAAATATGTTCTCCCCCGTCCAAATGCCAGAGGTTAAAATCTCCTCGTGAAGACCGTCCAATACAACCTGCACCCAACCCCCCTAACGGCATTCCGTGCCAAGGGCCATCATCTAAATTACTGGCGTAGCGAACGGTATAAGGTTTTTCCCACCCTAAACCAATGGGACGACTCCAAGTAGACTCAGGAATATTGTTAATAGGGCTAGAATGGGTCATGCGGTTAAGGGATAATGCTATTTAAAAAAAACTAAATTCCCCATTTGGGATGTTTTGAATTTTCTCACAATTGAGTTAAATAAGCAAGAGCAATTTTATTTCCGCAGTCTGGTTTTATGATAAAAAATCCATAATTCTGCCAAATAATAAAATAGAATAATCCCGATTAAACTTGCACTCAAATCAATAATACTGAAGGTACGATTGGGTAAATAAATTTGTGAGATTTCTTCAGCAATAGTTATAAGGGTAAATAAAAACGGCCCCAGGGGAATAAAAATCTTATTAATTACAATCTTTTTTCCTCCCAAGGCTAAATGAGTTAAAAACGATGCAATTCCATATAAAATAAAATGTCCATAAACATCATAATGAGGGATTTTCCCTAATAAATCATAAGGTAAATTTCCCCCATTGGCTGTAATTACAATTAACAATAACAACAGAAAATAGAGAAGAAAAGCAATTTGCCAAGGTTTTTGAGACGGTTTCATGATCAACGCATTAATTCAGGGTTTACCCTAAATCTACCACCGCTTCCTTGAGGATTTCGGATGATTAACAGTAGAAAGGCTTGACGACTTAAAAATGTAATTTGTGTTATAAATAAATAGATGTTTTCTTATAGATAACTAAGTTATGCCACCTCGCTTCATCAACGATCGCTATGCTTTATCCCCCAACCCGCGATCGGGTGGAATGGCTCATGTCTACCGCGCCAGAGACTACAATCAAGAAGAACGGCTAGTTGCGGTAAAAGAATTCAATCGCGGGCAAATTGAAGCAGATATTCTAGCCGAATCTTTCAGACGTGAAACCCTAGCTCTCCAAGAGTTAAAACACCCTGGAATTGTGGAGCTCCTTGATTGTGGAAAGGATGAAACTACGGGTAACTATTTTCTAGTTCTGGAGTGGATGGACAAGGATTTGCTAACACTTCTAAAAGAATCTCCCCCGGAGGGTTGGGATTCTTTCTGGAAAGTGGTAGCACTACCCGTGTTGGAGGCTTTGGCATTTTCCCATAGTCGAGGCATAATACACCGGGATATTAAACCTAGCAATATTTTAGTAGGAAGTGACGGTAAACTCAAACTTGCTGATTTTGGCATATCTAAGCTTAAAAGCTATTTGCAACCTAGCATTACTCTTAAAGACTTTGTATCGCGTACATTCACACCGCCAGAATTTGATGATGGTTCCTATACCTACACCCGCGATGTTTTCAGTTTTGGTGTATTGGTTTTGAAGTGTTTAACTAATATTCAACTTATAGATCATAATAATATTTCCACCGCTCTAAAAGCGTTTAATGCACCCTCTGAAATCGTAGAAGTAATCGAGCGTGCTGTTTCCTTAGACCCCACAGAGCGTCAGCGTAATGCAGAGGTATTGTTAGCTGAAATTAATGCTATTCAAGGGAAGATAAAAACAGGAGAAATTAAAAAACGTCCTTGCTTTATTGAGCTTATACCAAAGTGCTTAGACCGACTTAGGAATGAACTTGAAATTTCTTCTGAAGTTGAAATTAAGAATCTTATCCTTGAGGATCTCAATAATGAATCTGGTTGTGGAATTCGTCCCTATAAATTTAAGGACGACGCCAACGATGCTGCGTCCCGTGAAGATCACTACGAAATTTATGGTATTTCCTATCGATATCATATAAAAATAGATCAAAACCAACGACAGCACCTAGTTATTTTGAATGCTTGGTCTACTTCTTACTCGCAATTAGAACAACGTCGAGAACGTTCTTGGATTCTTCCCTACGAGTTCAGATTTGGAAAGCCACGGAATTTATATGAAGCAGAAGATGTAATTCGGGATTTAGAGGATGCAGTTATAGAGCATGAAGATAACTTAAAAGAACAGGAAGATGAGAAAGAAAAGCAACGAATATTTCAAGTTTGGTGGGATATTCTTAGAGCTAAAACAGATTGGGAAAAAAATAGAGAGAAACCGATTAAATACAAAGGCTTTACTCGTGATGGAAACCGTGTTACTTTTGAATTATCAGAACTTCCAGAAGATGATCTAGGTGGACAACCACGCCATGTGACAAACCCCAAAGGAATTAGCATCTTGGGGGGAGATGTTGAGCAAGTTATCGGTGACAAATTGACTCTTTATATTAAATATGGAGAATCAGAAAGACTCCCACAATCTGGAGAATTACGTTTTGATACTCGTGCTGCTAAAGTTGCCCTAAATCGACAAAAAAATGCCCTGGATGCGATTAGATTTGACAGGGGAGTACGTTCAGACATTCGCCAATTACTTGTTAATCCCCAAGAAGTTCGTGTTCCTGATTTAGAAATGGATGTGCAGTTTGTTCAATCTCTGAATCAATCGCAGGAAGAAGTTGTTAAGGCTGCACTTTCTACAGAAGATTTTCTAATTGTTCAAGGGCCACCAGGAACAGGAAAAACAACATTTATTACAGAAGTTGTTCTGCAAATTCTTAATCAAAAACCTGATACTAGAATTTTGCTGAGTTCACAAACTCATGTTGCACTAGATAACGCCTTAGAACGAATTAAAGTGAAAGATCCTAACTTGAAATTGTTGCGAATTGGCAACCATGAAAGGGTATCAGAAAATGTTCATTCCCTCTTACTCGAAGAACAGATGGAACAGTGGAGAGAGTCTGCGATCGCTAAAGGACAGGAATTTATTGATAATTGGTCAGCACAACGAGGTATTTCTGGGCATAACAGTGAAATAGCCACACTATTTCAAGAAATGAGAAATCTGGGAATAAAAATTGAAACTTTCAGGGAAGAAGTTAATGCCTGGAAACAGGATTTAGATGAAATTCTAGCAATAAATTACGACACAGAAAATCCAGATTCATTGTTAGAGGCTAATATTCCCAAAGATAAGCTAGAGGAATGTCAGAGTATTGAAGTGGAAATTAGCATCCTACGTCAGCATTTAAAAGAAGCGCGACAGCAACAGAAAGAAAAAGCCAAGCAGTTAAAAGAATTAACCGGAAGTAGTATCAATCAACTTTTGAGATTATCGGTTGAGGAGATAGAAGAGCAAATCAATCAACTCATTGATCAAAATAATTCAGATTCAAAAATGCTCCAAAACTTGCTAAAAATTCAAACAGAATGGTTTGAGAAGTTCGGTCGAAATGACAAATTCAATATACCTTTAATTAAGCGATCGCAATTAGTGGCAGGGACTTGTATCGGCATTCCTAGAGAGATTCAAGACATAGAATTTGACCTTTGTATTGTTGATGAAGCTTCAAAAGCTACGGCGACAGAAGTATTAGTTCCAATGGCGCGATCGCATCGCTGGATATTGGTTGGCGACCCTAAACAACTGCCACCCTTTAAAGATGAAGTTAGCAGAAATTCCGCCTTTCTGGAGGAATACGAACTAACTCAGGATGATATTCGAGAAACCCTATTTGATCGACTTCTGAGAACACTCCCAGATGGGTGTCACAAGATGTTAACAATTCAACATCGGATGGTTGCACCAATTGGCAATTTAGTTAGTGAATGTTTTTATGAGGGTCAGCTAAAAAGTGCCAGGACTGATATAGATAAAGACCTTGTTAAAATTCTACCGCAACCGGTTACTTGGTTAACAACAACAAAACTTAAAAATTCTCGTGAACAGTCTGTCAATTCTAGCTTTAACAATACCTGTGAAGTGAAAGTCATTGTTGACTTTCTCAAACAGCTAAATCAGACAGCAGTAAAAGCCGAAAAAAAATATAGTGTGGCTGTTTTGACTGGGTATGCAGCACAGCTAAAATTACTTAATCGTAGCCTTAATTCAGAAGGAAACAATTGGCAAGCATTAACAGTTGAGTGTAATACAGTAGATGCGTTCCAAGGACGCGAAGCTGATATTGCATTGTATTCTGTAACTCGTTCTAACAGACAAGGTAAAGTAGGTTTTCTGCGCGATTCAGAACGATTAAATGTGGCTTTATCCAGAGGTAAAGTTGGTTTAGTTATCGTCGGAGATCACCACTTCTGTCGCACCTCAGACGATAACCCGTTACACCGAGTTTTAGAGTATATTGAATGTCACCCTGAAAATTGCGCTTTAACCGAGCCTGGGTTATAATTTTTGTATAGCCTTTATCGGGTAAATAGTCTGTATATTACTCATTTGATAACTGGTAAATTACGAAATAAGTAGGTGTTCAATGAATAGCCACAAAGTAACATTAGAAATTTCGGAAACCCTTTTTGAGCAACTCTCTTTACTAGCTGACCTAAAAGAAGAATCAATAGAATATTTAGCAATTGAAATTATTGCTGCTAAATTACCTTGTTTAATTCAAAGAGAGAGTCAATTGAAGCAATTATTAGAAGCAATCAAACCTGATAGCATTCATAGTGAAATTGGGTTATAATAATATATGAATTCTGATAATCCTCAGTTGTATATTCCCCGTCAAGGTGATATCATTTGGATTGACTTTATTCCGCAAATCGGCAGAGAACAGGCAGGTCGCCGTCCAGCTATTGTTATCTCAAAAACAACATATAATCGCCGAGTTGGACTAGCTTTAGTCTGTCCAATTACTAGCCGAGTAAAAGGTTATCCTTTTGAAGTAGCAATTCCAGAAGGATTGGCAGTATCAGGAGTTGTTTTAGCCGATCAAATTAAATCCTTTGATTGGCAAGCAAGGCAAGCAGATTTTGCTTGTAAAATACCTCCAGAAGTCCTAATTGAAGTAGTTGCTAAATTAATGAACCTATTACCCGAAATAGAGATTTAGTTAAATAAATATGACTTTAGAAAATGTCGATCTTACTCCAGAAAAACTGCGTCGCTACGATAATCGTACAGGCTTCGATTTAGTGAGTTGTAAACAAGTCGGTTTACCTGTTTATAAAATTACTGTTCAAGCTCTAACTCAACTGCATAAACCAATTCCACCGATAGAAGAATATGTCTTGAAATCAATTAATGCTGGTTTATCCTCTGAAACAGATATTGCTGGATTTCTTGGCCTTGAATTGCCTATTGTCAGGGATGCAATGATCAATTTAAGGATGAGTGAGGATATAGACCTCATCGCTCCTGATGGCTCTCAGATACAGGTTTGGAAGTTGACGAAAAAAGGTGAAGGAACACTCCGCGAGGCTAAAATTATTGTTCCAGAAGAGCGAACATTTGATATCAATTTTGATGGACTTTTACGGTATCCTCGCTGGTACGGAAGGTTAGAGTCAGGTTTACTTAAGCAAAAAGACTTGCGTAATCAAGACATGATAGAAATTGATCCCTTTCCGAAAAAGTCCCCAGAAATTTCCGATCTTAAACTCAAAGATGTAGACAAAATTATTCGCCAGATTGACAAAACAAGCAAAGCGAGAGTTAAGCAAGAGCGAGACCTTTTAGCCTTGAAAGCTATTGAGCGCAGGTCGATATTTTTTCAACCCGCTTTGATGCTGATTTATAAGGCGAAAGATAGTGATAATATTCATGTATCTTTTGCGATTGATGATGTTATTTCTAATGATCATGAAGAAATTTGGTTCTTCTAGGCTGGTTATGATAACTTAATAATAAAGAAAAAATCAAGAAGGGAAAAATTTTTAAAGTTAAATTGAGTGAAACTGATGATGGAAGATTGACATAGACAGTATTTTATGGTATTAAATATTGACTAAATCACTAAGAAAAAAAATTTTTTTATAAAAATGCCATCTAACTCCCTACTTTATTTTATTAC